>CAKKPE010000037.1:4584-17151 GCA_919901565.1 bacterium | reverse complement strand
AGAATAGGACATTTCTACTTTGGCCAAATAGGACATTATCATTTTGGGATTACATGTGTTAGCAAAGGGAAAATGTCCCCTTGATCTGCAATGCTAAAATGTCCCCTCAAAGGAGGAAGCATTTATGGAGGGAGACATTGTTTTGAGCCGTAAGTAGGCCCACAGCGCACGGGTGATGAGAGAAGTGGAATGTTCTTGTGTGAAAAACTTTACCTATTTTGTGAAAAGATTTTCCACTTTTAGGAAAATCTTTTCCTAATGTAGTAATGGTTTACAGCTTAGTTATAGCCATAATTTTAACTTTAAATAAGCTAACTATCCGTATTTCAAAGGTTTTACAAAAAAAGCAAATGTTTATTGCCGACTTGCTCAGTTTGGCATGAAATATGCTGCAAAATATACAGGAGTTTATTTAAGAGGGGGATTCCCGGACATTAGCCTTTCCGTTCCATTACCCAATCCTTATGTCTAAGTGCAGTGAATTGGAAGTAACCTTAAGACTTCATATGGCAGGCTTTTTTTGACAACAGAAAGGAGGTAAGCAATTACAGTAAAGATCGATTGGGGGAGAATGTGAAAAAACTTTTTGGGGGGATGAAAGATGAAAATAAAAAAGATATGTCAGAAAGTCCTCTTCCTGGTCTGGCTGTCAAGCGCCATCTTGCTTCTTCAGCCGAATGCCGGAGCGGTAATGATTCCGACCTACTTCGGATGGAATTATGTGTTTGAGTCCGGCGTAGGTGCGCCGCCCGTTCTGGAGCTCTCCACTTTCATGTATACAGGCGGTGCGGGACCGGGTCTGGTCATGCCGCTTCCACCCTTCCCAGGCTTTCCGGGAGGAATGCCGGATGGAACGGGCTTGGCAGCGGTACCTACATTTACAACTACGCCCGGCGGAGACGGAGAGACAACACGTACCCTCGGCCTACTGTTGCCCATCGACTGGGTGGCCGCAGGGGTTGCGGCACCTTGGGCGCCAGGCGGGTTACCTTTCCCATCGATCGGAATAACCGGTATTTTCACCGCTCTTCCCGGAGGAGTGCCTTTCAAAGCCTATGCAGGGTTCCCGGGCGGATTTTATGTTGTGGGTTTGATCCCGTCTGGCCTGAGTAATGAACTGCTCAGTTTACTTGCCGCACCCCAGGGAGACATCTATGATATAGCTAACGGGACACCTGGGAATCCAACGCTTCCCGCGACGGACACCGGGGTGTCTGGAACGGTCATTACTGTGGTTTTCGGTGCGGCTGCGATCCCCGAACCCGCCTCCCTGCTCCTGCTTGGCACAGGGCTGGCTGCTCTGATTGCTATTAAGCGGAGGAAGTGATAGTCCTTTTTTGGTGAGATTTACCCATAAGGCCTTGTCTCTCAGGTTGATGATTCATAGAGAGGCAGGGCTTTTTTGCGGCCGGGCGACCACGTTGTGTAATAAATACAGGTTCCCGTGAAACAGCAACGCTCTTGACGATAGCAGTTGCTTCCTGGCGAAGATCGGCAATAGGAACGATCACAGGTAATTTAGCCATTGGTAATGCCCCCCATGATAACGTAGATAATGCAATCAACTGTTAAAATAAGGCAAGACCTTTTGGGAGTCATCGAGACAGGTTGCAGCGCCTAAAAAACAAGATAGCGGACGAGGCTCAGAAGGCCTGAAGCCAGAATGGCCGTGATGATCCCCAGTTTGGCCCACTGCATGGCCGCAAAGGCGGCAAGCCCCAATCCTGCAGCAAACCAGTTGACCACTCCGCCGGCAGAAAAGAGCACATGCATACCGAACCATATGGCCAGGTTGAAGACAACACCCACCACGGCAGCGGTAATACTTGAGAGCGCGACAGACAACTTCCGGTTCCCCCTGAACTTCTCGTTGTGCCGCCGGGATTTGATTCACCCTGGATTTTACTGTTCATTTATCTTTTCCTTTTCCATCTTTGACCCAGCAAACCTGTTCTACGGTTCTTTGCCGGACGAAGAGGTGCCGAGGTCGGTTCCCCAGATTGCAAAACCGAGCGTACCCGCAGCACCGAAGGCAAAGGCTGCGGTAAAATTCACAGCCGGGCTGACCATCCACAGAAATGCACCGCCAAACGCTGCCGCAGAGACAAAAATATCCCTGAGCAGGTAATAGAGTCCGAACATGCCCGCCTTGCAGTCTTCGGGGGCCAGGTCCATGATCAGGGCCTTTCGAGTGGGCTCGCCGAATTCCTTGAGGCCTCTCAGTATGAAGGCAAGAACCAGCCATTCAAAGGATCGGCAGAAAAAAAGCACCAGCGGGAAAAATGTAAAAAAAATAAAAGTGACGACCACAAAGGGCTTCTTGGTGCTGCGGTCCGCGAGATACGCCACCGGGATATAGACAAGCACCGCCGTTGCCATCTCGATGCTCGTCAGGATCCCGAACTCAAGGGCCGTGACCGGGTCGGCAATGCTCTTCATGCACCAGACCACCACGAAGGCATAGGGGATCTGTTCGCAGAACCGCACCAATATATCGGAGACCAGAAGGCGCCGGAGAAGAGGGCTCATCATGGGCAGAAGCCTCAGGGGGTTCTTTTCCGGGATGTTTCTTTTTTCATGGCTTGACCTTCCGGGAGGCTCCTCTTCTATGAGCCTTTGCTGGAGCACCACCGCCGCCATGGAAAGGAGCAGGGCCGCCGCAAAGGCCGCCCGGACTCCGGTTCTTTCCCCCCAGACGCCGATACACAAGCCTCCGAGAATCGGTCCCAGCGCCATGGGGAACCGTCTGACCAGCGAGTGCATGGTGACACCCATGGTTCGCTTGTTCACAGGAAGCACCCGGGCGATAAGACTCATGGTCGCGGGAAGAGAGATCGCCGTCCACGACAGAAAAAGCACGGCCCCGAATAGCACAGCCTGCCATGCAGGAATGAGTATGACAACCAGGAATCCGCACATGGCTACGATGTTGAAGACGAGCAGGGACCGCTTGGTGCCTATGCGGTCGGAGAGATACCCTCCGGGAAAGGAATAGAGCGCGGAGAGAAGGTTGTCCATGCCGTTGAGAAGACCGATGGAGAGGACTCCACCCCCCAGGGCAAGAAGGTAAATGGGGAGGAACCTCTCGGCCATCTTCTCTCCCATTCCCACCAGGATGACCATGAAGAGGACGCCCACGGTACTCCGTGTTAGGCCCAGAAAATCTGAAACACGCTCTCTGCGCCGCATATCTCTATCCCATTAGAATAAAACAGATGAGACTGGCCTGCTTGTTCCTGTACACAATCGCATCAGACACCATTCATATCAGAGGCTGCTCACGCGACCCCGGGTCAGGATTTTCCGGCGGCATCCAGGCTGCACCAGGCATAAAGGGCGTCATAAACCTCGAATTGCATTTCCAGGTTCTTTTTGTCATCCGGGAACCTCAAGCCGAAACCCACGGCTATGGCTTCAAGCCCTGCGGCCAGAGGGTCCTTCTCCGGCCGGCCGGTGTCTGCCGCATTGACGATTCCGGCCAGCCGGAGAAGCGGCTTGTTTGTAAGCCCGTATTTCCGGATGATCACATCAAAGGTGCAGAGGTCCCCGTCGTGGTCAAGTTCCGATCCGGGAGCGTCAAACGGGATCGCCCCCTCTTTGTCGGCCGCAGCCTTTACCTGGCTTTTCGGAACAAAAAGGAACTCCGCTTCGGAATCGATAAAACGTTTGATCAGCCAGGGACAAGCTACTCTGTCCACATGGACATGTGAACGTGTAATCCATTTCATGGTTTTGTCTCCTTAATTAATCATGCATTATACCTATTGTCTCCGGAAGAACTCGTAGAGCTCATCCAGGATCATAGATCCCCTTTCCAGGCGGTCTTCATCCTTGGCCCGGGACGCGGTGATCCCCTCAAAGAGGGTCCGGATGCCATCGGCCTCGCGCCGTGCAAACTTTTCATCCTTGAGATCAATATCATGAATGATCTCGGCGATTTGTGACAGAGCGTAGTCATCCGGCGCGAAATGCCCGACCATGACTTCGAAACTGCACCGGTCACCCACATGGGTAAATTCCGCATCGAACATATCAAACCGCACCTCATTTCCTTTGGGCCGATAGTTCTTTGCCGACACAAACCTGAACCTGGCCTTGCCGTCGATAAACTTCCGGATCAGCCAGGCACAGGCCGCTCTATCTGCAAAAATATCCGCACGGGTGACCCACGTCCGTCCGGTCATCTCCCGCAGCGATTTCATCTTCTTTTCGGAAACCTGCTCAGTGCCCATGAGCCGGGACGACACATCGGCCAGAGCCCCCTCGGCCGCCCCGCGGCCCGTAGCGCCGAAAAAATCCATGGCCGCAACATGTTCAAACCGCTGTTTCAAGCGCGAGAATTTAGCCCTGATCTTTGCCAGGCTCTCTTTGTCCCTGAAGGACTTTTTGGATAGCCCCTTGACCAGCGCCTGAACCTCATCCGCTATTTTTTGGTAATCCTTATCCCGCGCCGCCTGGAACATGGCTTTGACCTGGACATCGGTTAACCCGTCCACAAAAAGGACCTCGGAAATGAACGCATCCCCGCCCGCTTCAGCGATCTCCTTCCGCACCCAGCTCAGATCCTCAAGGGACTGCTCCGTCCTGGGCATCACGTAAACCGCCTGCTTAATGGCCACCGCTCCGATCTGCTGCAGCCTTCGCCACATCTTAACCCGAAAATAATCCGGTTTAGGCGGGATCTGGTGGGCGAGCAGCAACCATTTTATTTCAGTACTGTTCGGCATAATAACCCATATATAATAATTGTATCATAGCATAATAGCAATTGTATCATTTGTCAAGAGCGGCTTTCTTGCATGAGCTGAAGGCCATAAGTAAAAGATTTTTTAACGGGAAATAGCTGTAACGCTCCTTTTCCCATTATTAGGTATTGTGTCCCAGGAATTCCTTGAGGGCCTTGTATGCCTTGTACCCCCGCCCGTCGATTTCTGCCAGTATGCGCCGGAGCTCCTCCCTGGACTGCATGGGGTTATCCTTAATTCCAGGTTGACACCATACCTAATTACGGGAACCGCGAGCGTGTGAATTCGGTATTGTCTCCACGGCATTATGACTTTTCTCTATTGCCTGCAGATGAAAATGCAAATAGGTGACGTCCTGGAAACCAGGGCCGTTTGTGTAGAAGCGGTAGTCGGAGAGCTTTTTTTTCTCAATCATGTCTCTTGCAACCTCATATGCGTCAATCAAATACGGATCATCCTCCCTGGATAATTTACCGATATTCTTAATATCTTTCTTCGGAATGATGACGTAATCAACAAGACCCTTCTGAAATGGATTCTTGATAACGATTGTTTTATCTGTCTCGAAAACTACGGAAGGTATGAGACCCGGAAATTTTCGGATCCCGACTGATGCCATCAACCCCAAAAGGTCACTGGGACTCAAACAGTTGTCACATCGATTGAGTGCAATGACGGAGCGCTGCTGGGAATCTGAGAACAAGTACCCGCCAATAACCACTCCGGAAAATATGGAAACGACAACCAATAAAACAACTTTAACTTTGCTCATAACTAATGTTCACCTTTTGGAGTATGCTCTTGACCCATATCGCACGAAAGATGAGCCAAGCAAAGACCCCTCTTGACAATTATCTACCATAGTAGGCAATAAGAGATGCCTTTGCAATCGCATGCTGATTCAGCATGAATCCCACCATGGCCGGTGATGCCTTCTCGTCCAAATCCAGATTCGCCACATCAAGAGCATATACTGTGAAGATATACCTGTGAGGTTTGTCTCCCTCCGGAGGACAAGCTCCGCCGAATCCGGGCTTTCCATAGTCCGTTACACTTTGGATGCTCCCTTTGGGTGCAAGGCCTTTTTGCGGATTCCCCGCGTCCGTCTTCAGTTCATTAATGTCAGAGGAGATGTTAAAAATAAGCCAATGCCACCATCCGCTCCCTGTCGGGGCATCAGGATCATATACCGTGAACGCAAAGCTTTTTGTCTCTTTGGGTGCATCCATCCATTTGAGAGACGGTGAAATATTTTTCCCATTACAGCCGAACCCCGCGAATACCTGGGTCTCGGTCAACTGCCCTTTTAAATCGCCGCTTGTCAAAGTGAATTCCTGCGCATAGACACTTCCGGTGACAAGAATTATGAACATCGCCACGATCATCGCAATTTTTTTCATCCTGCTTCTCCTTTCTTATTGGTCGTTGTATCCTGAGCGGTTCCCATAATCAGGCATGGTGTCCCTGAAATTCCCATTATCGTACGTGACAATTCTTGATGATGAAGCCGCCCGACCTTTCTTCACGTTCCAGTTCAAGCACCCCGTGTGCTTCCGCCTCCTCCAGCAGTTGACCGAAAGACCGAAAGCCGTAGTAGGATTCGCTGAATCCGGGTTTGCGGCGCTTCAGGGTCTGCTTGATCATGGAACCCCAGATCTTCTCCCCCTCTCCGCGTTCCTCAACCAGCGCCTCGTAGGTTTCCACAATCAGGTCCCATGCCTCCTGCTTCTTATCTCCGGCTGGCTTGACGATTTTGGCAGCCGGGCCCCGTACCGGCGTACGGCTCACCTTTTTGCCGCCGGCCTTGTCGCGGGGCGGCTGACGCCGGATGAGGTCATCATAATAGATAAACTCATCGCAGTTTGCGATCAGCAAGTCCGACGTTGAATTCTTCACGCCGATACCGATTACGATTTTGTTGTTCTCGCGCAGCTTGCTGACGAGCGGGGAGAAATCAGAGTCACCGCTGATGATGACAAAGGTGTCCACGTGCTGTTTCGTATAACAAAGGTCGAGAGCGTCTACAACCATGCGGATATCGGCGGAGTTCTTGCCCGACTGGCGTATGTGGGGAATCTCGATCAGCTCAAAGGACGCTTCGTGCATCGATGACTTGAATTCCTTGTAGCGGGCCCAGTCGCAGTAAGCCTTCTTGACCACGATATTCCCTTTGAGCAGGAGCCGCTCGATCACCTTGTCAATGTCGAATTGGGCATAGTTTGCATCGCGAACCCCCAAAGCGACGTTCTCGAAGTCGCAGAAAAGGGCCATGTTCCTTGTCTCAGCCCGATATGTCATGGCATCAATCCTCCAGTGAATGGTTATTGTGCTCAGGTTTCCTGAAAATTACCGCACCTTCAGCGTCATTGGATTACCCGGGAGATGGAATTGGGGTCAGACTCCACAATTCCTCTCCCACGAATTAGAAGTTGTAGACCAGGGATGTTTCCGTGATCGTGTCGGTCTTTCGAAACCCTGGAACGGGCTGGTTGTCATAATGGATAGTCAGGGAGGTTCTCACCGACCACTGTTTGTTGATATCCAGCTTTATGCCCGTAACCGAGTTGATGCGATAGTTGGTCATCAGCGTCAGGTCCGAGAGGAATTCGAAGTCTTCGAAAAATTTAACATTCGGCTGGAACTGGTGTTCGTACAGCTCGTGGAGGCGCCCTTCGGGATAACCTTCGGTACCGTCTGTCCTGTGCTCGTAGACGTAGCCGACACCGGCTTCGCTTATCAGGAAATCTTTGTCCGTCTTGATACATTCATGCCCCAATCCTATGCGGGCGGTGAGCCGGCTCGTGAGGCCTGCGAGCCGGTCCTTTTCCCATCCCAGAAAATAGATGCTGTACGTTTTCGGGGAATGAAAGTAATTGTATTCCCCATTGGCATAGTAAGAGCTCGCGACCGACTGTCCCTCGCTCTTGCCGTAGAGGACCCCGGCGCGGCCGATCCATCGGTCCCTCTCGCTCCTCTGGCTTGCCACTATCCTGGCGCTTCCGGTCTGGGTCTGGGCGTTTCCCGTGGCTGTAACCAGACTCGCTTCAACGCTTCCTTTCAGGACCCCGATGGGCTCTTCTTCGGCTGCATCAGCCGGCAGCCTCCATGCAAGGAGCGGGAAAAGAAGCAGGATAAAGATGATTTTTTTCATGGTGTCCTCCATAAATAAAGGGATGGTTTTGGGGGCCGGACCACGGTGACCTCTTATTATTTATTGGTTCAAGCCCCAATAATAATAAGTGTTTTGATCACGGCTCTGGCGTCCCGGTGTCTTTAGCGCCGTGGCCTAATTCTGCGCGTGCCGCTGCTGCAAGGGCTTGATATTTAGTTCGAAAGGCATCGAGGCTTTCCTCATCGAGTTCTTCTAGATCGAGAAGAGCATTGTGTGCCCCTTTCGTTGATCGGATTAGTTCGTCGAGCTTTACTTGGATTGCTTCGGTGTCCCTATTCTGAGTGTTTTGAATGAGAAAGACCATCAGGAAGGTGATGATCGTAGTGCCAGTGTTTATGACCAATTGCCATGTGTTGCTGAAATGGAAAATAGGACCCGTGATGATCCAAACTACGATGACACCCGCAGCAAACGTGAAGACTCTTGGACGGCCGCAGAAGTGCGCTGTTCTTTTCGCGAACTGAGTGTACCAATTAGCGCTACGCATAGCAGTCCTTGTTCTGGGAACAACAATGTATATACAGATCCGTATAAAAACCTATAGCCGGCTGTTTTAGTTATATATAAAGCTACCGGCTTATACGGATAAATACCTCTCTACGAGTCATCGGCAACCCATTCACACATCAACACAATCCAGCTTGAAACCAAATTCGCCCAAGGGTGTTATACAGTCTGTATATCACCCCTGGGCATGAAGCATTTTAAAACCAGCAAAAGTGTAACTGCCTGCTTTAATCATGTCAACAAGAATTTATGACACAAGAATTTATGACACAAGAATTTATGAAAGACAACATAATGGCACCTGGGATTTGACACCCAATGTTTTTCTGGTTGCACGCTTGACGGCATGCAAGGTTTGGGGTATTTTTTATTGAGAAAGCAAATTCCTATCATTGACGCTCAAAGCATATGTCACCGCCACCGGCCAACTCATCGGAAAATTGACCAAGAACGGCGGCGGCAAATATATCGGGCAGTTCTTCTGGCCGAGCAGCCCACAGAACATCACCGCGCAAAGCAGCCTGGGAGGTTCGGCCACCAAGGCAGTGATAGTGAAATGAAAGAGACTTGGTCATGAACGGTCGCGGTACGTACAGGCTGGCGGTGACCCACGTTACCAGGAGCAGTTACACGTTCGACCCGTCCAACCGCTTTTTAAGCAAGAACATCATAAAATAGGAGAGAGAGCCATGAAACTGAGAATTATCACCCTGATTGTGATTGTGTTGACCACCGTTTCTCTGGCGCAAGCTGAACTGAGTCTGTTGCCGGGCGACGCGACCCTCGCTCCCGCGGCCAGCGATCAAAGCGCCCCGGCCGTCGCACGCGGCGACAACCTCATGCTGGCGGTCTGGACCGACAACCGCCCCAACCCCTACCCCACCGGTATTTACACGTGGTCCGAGTACGAAACGTCACGGGACATTTACGGCGTGCGCCTCGACCTTGACGGCTACGTGCTCGACGCCGTGCCGCTCGCGCTCGTGGCCAACCGTTCAAATCAGAACTATCCGAAGGTTTGCTGGAACGGATCCAACTGGCTGGTCGTTTATGAGAGCGTTGATGTTGGTGGAACCGGCTACTACCAGGATTCGCTCGAAGCCGTGCGCGTGGCGCCCACCGGCCAGGTGCTCGACTCCAAACCCATCAAACTCTATGGCCTTACCCCGTCCGGACCCAGCTACTGGACATTGGCCTCCGACGGCAACGACTGGGTCGTCGTCAACCAAGGCACGCCGACCGGTAGTGACATCGTCGCCGTCCGCGTCTCGGCCGAGGGCATCGTCCTCGATCCGCCGACCCGCGTGCTCGTCCCAGGCACGTACTACGGCCGCTTCGGCTTCAACCTCGCCTACGCCGGCGGCGTGTTCGCATTCACCTACAGCGACGAGTATTTCAATGGCAACACCAACACCAAGCTCCTCCGTTTCGACAGTTCCCTCAGCAAACTCGACGCCGAACCGCTGACACTAATAGACGTCTCACTCAGCGACTTGGCCAGCAATGGCACTGGCTTTTACGTCGTCTGGAACCAGCAGGATTTGAATGGATTGGTACACGTCGTCGGCTCGCGCGTCAGCACGGCCGGAACTATACTTGACGGCAACGGCGTCAATATTTCCGGCACGAAAGAACCCTCGGCCTACGCCACCACCGCCGTGGCCTGGGACGGCGTGAATTGGCGCGTCACGTGGGGTCAGCTCAGCACATCCTGGATCGCCCGGGTTAACACCGCCGGCCAGGTTCTTGATCCCGGCAGCGTGGCAGTGGCGGGCGTACAGACCGGCCCGACCGCCGGCAACGGAACCGGCGGCCTGCAAATCATCTGGACCGTGTTCGAAAATAATAACAACGACCTCTTCACCGCAAACATTTCACCAGGCAATTCAGCCGCCCCGGAGCAGACCCTCTCCGTGGGCGCGCCGCAGCAAACGCAGCCTGACGTGGCCACCAGCGGTAACGGTTACATGGTCGTTTATCGCAGCAACACCAATGCGACCAGCCGCGTGCTCGCGCAGCCGCTCGATGCCGCCGGCAATCCGCTCACCGCCGAGCCGGTCCAACTCGATGACGGCTCCTCATTCAACGGCCCCGGCAGTCCGAACGTAGCGTGGAACGGCTCGCTCTACCTGGTTTCGTGGGGCGGAACCAGTGGGATCGTCGCCCAGCGCTTGTCACCCACCGGCGCCAAACTGGACGCCGCTCCGTTCATGGTGATGAGCGGCTGCTTCGGCCTGGCTGATGTAGCCGCATTGGGAGACGACTTTCTCGTCACCGGTCGGAAGGTCGGCATCAGCATCCAATACATCTTCCCGGTCGCCGCTCGCGTCAGCGGCGGAGGAGTGGTCCTCGACGCGTCGCCCATCACTCTCGGTGGTTCCTACGTGGCGACCGCTCCGGCGGTCGTCGCGCTGGGCAGCCGGTGGCTCGTGGCATGGCATCAAAATGCGACGCACGATGATTCGTACTGCATCAGCAGAGGCGCGTTCGTTAACGCAGGCGGCACAGCGACGCCCGAGTTCCAGATTCACGGGCCATTCTCGACCGCCGGTGGTAACGGCATCTTCGAGGTCGGTCTGGCCTCGAGCGGCGACAAGGCGTTGTTCGTGCAGTCACAGGAACTCACCAGCGGGGTTGAAAATGATTTGCTCTGTCGGGTCATTGACGCCCACGGCACGGTCGGCCCGCAGATCAATCTGACCCCGTGGCCGGGGAATCAGTACAGGCCTCGTGTATCGTGGGACGGCGAAAACTTTATCATCGCCTACCAGGACCAGAAAAACCGGCTCGCGGTCAATACGCTCGACCAGCTCGACGCCCGCAGCGACCTCTTCGCGATGCGCGTCAGCCCCGCCGGCGTGATCATCGATCCGCAGGGGTTCGTCTTCACCGCGCTCCCGACTGCCGAGACCGACCCGACCGTGTGCGCGCTCAACGGCACCATGCTTTTGGCCGGTGCGCTCATGGTCAACGACAACACGTTTGCCAACTACCGGATCGCATACGATCTCATGCCCGGCAACGGACCGGTCGCGGTGATCAATGCAAGCGCGACTGAAGGTGATGTGCCGCTAACTGTGAACTTCACTTCCACAGGCTCGACCGGCGTTGCTTACGCGTGGAACTTCGGCGACGGCGGCACGGCCGGCTCCGCGAATCCCTCGCATACATTCACGGTGGATGGTGAGTATCTCGTCACGCTGACGGCGACCGACGCTTCCGGCCGGCAGACCACGCAGGCCCAGATGATCAACGCCACCAAACCGAACCAGATCCCGGTCGCCGTTGCCACGTCCGATAAGTACTCCGGCAACGCACCGCTCGACGTAATTCTCTCGGCGGACGGTTCGTATGACCCTGACGGGAACATCGGCAATATCGAGTGGCTGTTCAGCGACGGCGGCTACACCTACGGCTCGCCGGCGTACCACACGTTCACCAGCGTCGGAACGTACACGGCGACCTTGCGCTGCTACGACGCGCGCGGTGGCATCGGCACGATGGATATTACGATCAACGTCGGCGGCGTAAACCAGCCGCCCATCGCCAAAGCCAGTGCCACGCCGACTTCCGGCAATGCGCCGTTAACGGTGCAGTTCAGTTCGGCTGGTTCGTCTGATCCCGACGGCACAATTGTTGAGTATTATTGGGAGTTCGGCGATGCGTTTGGGACGCACTCCTACGAAGAAAACCCGACGTACATCTACGGTTACGCCGGCACCTACCCGGCAACATTGACGGTCTGGGACAACAACAATGTCAGCCGCAGCGACAGCGTGGTCATCACCGTGAGCCCGGACCCCTCGATTTCGCTTCGCTCCACCGCCATTGACCTGACCGCCCGCGTGACCGGCGCCAAGGTGAACGTGACCGGCAAAGTGACCGTGCGCGACGGCAACAACACCGCCATCAGCGGCGCAGGCGTTTACATCACCTGGACCAAGCCAGGCGGCGCGACCGTTACGCAGAGCGCGACCACCGGCAGGACGGGCATGGCGACCTTCACCACCAGCGGCGGCCACGGCATGTACACGCTGACGGTCACCGACATATACAAGTATTTGTACACCTTCGATCCGGCCAACAGCATCCTGACCAAGAGCATCACCAGATAGGATAAAAATACAAAGCGGGAGGGGGGGG
>CAKKPE010000037.1:0-4574 GCA_919901565.1 bacterium | reverse complement strand
CCCCCCCCCCCCCCCCACTACTGTACATACGGATCACGTATACGGCGGTTCGGTGGATTAATTCGGCGGCTGTAATAGCAAAAGACCAAACGTGGGGGCATTCAAAAATTAGGGGAATCGAAGGGGCCAATTCTGCACTTGACCCATATCACAGGAAAGATAACCCAAGCAAAGACCTGACCCCTCTTCCTCTTTTCAAGCAAAGACCTGACCCCTCTTCCTCTTTTTACGGACAGGCCCCCAGCTCGATTCGCGTATCGTCGATCCGCTTCTGGAGGGATCTGGCGCTATCCATGACCTTGCCGTTAATATTGTTGGCGTCGGCCATCATGTAAAAGCTGGTGGCCCACTCCGTACCGTTGTACAACTGCTTGATCCCGATCTCCACCCCGCCAATGATGGGCAGCTGCCTGGCCACCCATTTCCCGAAGACATTTTGGGCTGCCGCCATCCTGGTGATATCCAGCAGCGTCTTCAGCTCCGGGCTCTCCGTTTCGAAATACTTCTGCATCTTCGGGTCTTCGAGGATCTGCTTCACCTCCTCGTTCGACGCATTGAGTTGCATGATCAGCGCCGACATACCGTCCTTGATGAAGGTCTGCCAGTCGTTTATGCTGCTGGTGACCTCGGCAACCTTGCCCGCCGAGGAGATCATATTCAAACGCTGGATTTTTGCCTCCAGGGCCAGGATGTCGACGCCTTCCTCTGCCATCTTCGCGGCGTTACGCGTGTAGATCATCTGGAGACGCTCCGCCGCCTTTCCACGGTTGGTAAGACTTTCAAGCAGATTTCCGGTAAAGTACTCGATGCCGTCCTTGGCGGCATTCACCAAGGCATTGCGGTTGGTGGACTCCCATTCGTCCAACTGCCCCTGGGCCAGGAGGATGGTCTTGTGAAATCTGCTCCGCTGTTCGATGTAGCCGTTCAACTTGCGCGCAAGCCCCTTACAGTCCGGGGGTTCGATGATCGGTTCGCCGTTCCCCCCGGGCTGGCGGGGGCTGCTGTTGGCGGCCGTCGCTGAGGCATCCTTTTCCAGATTGCCGACGACGTAGGTGACGGCGCTTCTCAGATCCACCACCCTCGGGTCGTTGTCCGGGTCCACCAGCAGCCGAAGATCCGCCTCCGGCATCGTGTCCCCGAAGAAGGGGGTGGCGCCTGCCGATGCCGAGGGGACCGGTCCCGTCATCGCCCCGGCAGTATCGAAGGGCTCTCTGGCGCCGGCGGACATGGTCTCCATCTCCCCGTCAAGGGTCTTGAAGTCCAGCCCGTCCCCATCGCCACGGCTGACGGAGAGCTGCGCCCCCTCCAGCTGCTTGAACGCCCCCATCATGTTCCCACGGCTGGCCTGGAACTCCTCGTCCCTGGACTGGCGCAACGCTTCCGCCTGGCGGGCTGCCCGGGCGGCGGCGTTATGCTGTTCCAGCAGGGAATTCTGCCAGCTGCTGTTTTTCTTCGGCGGAGCGAACATAGAGGAGAGCATCCCCTCGACGATCCCTCCCACGATCATGGCATTCAGGTTGGCGGAACCGGAATTGGTGTGCCCATTCGCCGATGAGCCGCCGCAGTTCAACTGCCCCCCGGCACAGGAACAGTTGTAGCCCTGCATCGCCAGGGCCTGCACCGATCCCTCGCAGTCCATGGAAGGGGCCGGTACCGCCGGGACGCCCCCGGCGTAGGTACAAAGAGGGTCGGCCGCAAGTGCCAGAAGCAGTGCCGCGGCCATAACGTGACTGGCGCCCCTCCGTGAGGTTGTCGACTTCATCCTTCCTCCTCCTGCCTCCATCCAATCCATGGGCCGCTCGGGACAGCGCCCTGAAAGATCACTGCAAACTGATCCGCTGGACCGTCAGGGGAATCGGCTCCACTACCCCCTTGCGCCGGATATCCAGGGTGACAACGGTACCAACCTCTCCGCTCAGGTTCCTGACCGCCTCCCCGGCGTTGAGGCTGTTGACAGGCACGCCGTCAATGGCCAGGATCTCATCCTCGTCCCGGAGCCCCGCCCCATAGGCCGCTGACCCCTCCTTCACTCTCACCTTCAGGCGCCCCTGCCAGCCATAGTGGACCATGGATAAACCGCCGTCCCACCACGAGGTGAGGCCATCGAGCGTGGCGCCCAGTCCGCCCGGCCCAAGGGGCCCGTAGATGACGTCTTCTACCATTTTCCTCGCACCGGGCTCTACCCCCGCGCAACTGTCGTCCCCCATCAGGGACATCTGCGTCATGGCCTTGAAACTCGTGCGCTCATGACGCAGCACCATCATACCGTCCTTGTCTATCAACTCCCCCTCCACCTCGGCGGTATCGGGAGGGATGGTGCATTTGTCCGCCGGGACCGGTCCCCTGCTCCAGGTGCCGGTGAGGCGGCTGCCCCGCAACACCAACTGGTACTCGGCATGGACGAGGGTGTTTATGGGGACGTTGCCCACCAGCGAATAGGTAGAGCGGCACTCGTCCTCGGACACCGGCCGGCTGTCGGTCTTAAGGGTCATCCGGTTCCCGTCCAGGGCCAGCACGTACCAGGCACCGTCCCGTCCGATCCAGGTACCGGCCCGCCCCTTTTCCTTGACTGCCTGTTCCTGCTTGAATTCGAGCTTGACGATCTCGTCACGCACCCTCTGCGCATCCTCTGCCCCGGGGGAGACGGCGAGGTACTGACGGTAATTGGCGATGGCGTCGCCATACCGTCCCAACTGCGACTGCACCTTCCCCAAGTTGAACCAGGCGGCCCCCATCTGGGGGGCGATCTCCGTTGCCATCCGGAACTCATCCTCGGCCAACGCCATATCGTCACTGGACTTGGCCATCTCGATGGCGGCCATCCCCCGCAGTATGTGCCGCCGCGCGTCCTCGGGCGTGCCGGTAGCCCGGGGCCTGGTCTCGGGGGCCGAAGCGGCCTGCAGTGAATCCTCCGTTGCCGCCGTCTGTACCGTATTCTCAGTGTTGAGCGGCTGTACCTTGGTTGTCGGTTGGGTGGGTTTGTAGGCAGGGGTATTGGGAGCGGTCGGGGCTACGGCGCAGCCTGCCAAGACCATTGTGACGACGAGTACCAGGGATAAATTTCGCATGGGGTGCCCTCCGTTCCATCTATAGAAATAGTGACACAATCTATTATTCATAAACGTTTTGACTCAATAACGTAGAAGTCCGTGAATTGGACCCTTATAAATATTAACATGCAACATGACTATTTGAACATCAATAAATACTGACTGGTTATCTCCTCTTTCATTTTTCTTTTGTCTTTATTAAGTCTTCCATTATTTTCTTCATATATGATGCACATCCCTGCAACGGATTGTTATAATGTTTTTCTTTTTCTGACTTCCCTGATGAATGAATTAAGATATCCCACAGCAAAATAGGGACAGCGACCGTTATTTAAATGGTCGCTATCCCTATTTGTTTTATCGACCCCAGAACTGTTTCTTAAAATGGGCGCTGTGGGGCTGTTGAAAAAGTATTTTTCTGGTCTTATGCTGTCATTCCCGCGTAGGCGGGAATCCAGGACTCATTGATTCTTCTGGATTCCGGGTCTCGCTTAGCTTGCCCGGAATGACAATCCAGCTTGTGTAGCAGACTTTTTCAACAGCCCCGCTGTCCCTATTTGTTTACATCGCACCTTTATGGGGAGGAATTGGTGTCTGGACCCCAATTCCTCTGTAACGCATCAGTTCATTGAACTCCATTCATGTTGGGCTTCACCAAATACTTGTCGTGGTCTGCAACACCCGCAACAAGACCCCATTATTCTATGGTTCATCAGCAAGTTGTGCGCCATGCCAGACAGCAACAATCCAAACAGTTTTTTCCTTCACACGGTAGAAAAAACGGTACGGTGCCACAATGACCTCACGAAAAGGTAGTTCGGGAAACTCAGGTAGAGCTCTGCCTGAATGGGGAAATTTTCTGAGCGGTGAGTCTGGACAATACTTTTTTAGATTTTTCTCGGAAAGCGATGGCTGCTGATGGATTCTCTCTATAAATATAAGAGACAGCAGCAAGAAATTGACTTCGTGCCGCAGGGGTAAAGAGAATTTTCAAGGCTTCATGCCTTTTACAAGTAAATCGGCTTCCGCAAGAATTGCATCAAGATCGTATCCTTTTCCTGCTTCAATTTCCTGCTCACCACGGGCAAGCAAACGCAGGATCTCCAACTCATGCTGGGTATGCTCGTATGCTTCCATGCTTACAATTACAGCAGCCGCACGACCACGTTGTGTAATAAATACAGGTTCCCGTGAGGCAGCAACGCGCTTGACGATAGCGGTTGCGTCTTGGCGAAGATCGGTAATAGGAACAATCGTTGGTAATTTAGCCATTGGTAATACCTCCTATGATAGTGCAGATAATACAACCAACTGCTAAATAAGGCAAGATTTTTTTGGCCTCATCGGGGCAGGGAGAACGCCTGAAAATCTAATTATATTTCAAGATCCCTTTTTCCTTCGAAAGCGAAAGACCAAAAATGACTCCGACCCCTTTCCCTCTAAACAAGATCAGTTTGTCAAGTATAAAGATTTGACCCCCGAGATTTGCCCCAAGTATAAAGATTTGACCCCCGAGATTTGCCC
>CAKKPE010000036.1 GCA_919901565.1 bacterium | reverse complement strand
AAACCGGACATTTCTATTTTGGTAAGAATAGGACATTTCTATTTTGGCTTTACACCATAAAAGATTTTTGTTGCCTTTTGTATTTCGTTATATTATATGATATTGACGATATGCGGCGTTTGAAGTTGCAGCCTTTTTCATGACCGTGGCGTTTTATAAACCTCGGATGCCAAAGGCTATGCAGTTTTTTATTCGGTGGCCGTAAAAAACTGCCCGTAAGAAATCCGCCACCAGGGTTTCAAAGGAGCAGAACATGACAGAGGGTACGGTAAAGTGGTTCAACGAGTCAAAGGGATTTGGGTTTATCACGCAGGAAAGCGGCCCGGATGTTTTCGTCCACTATTCCGCGATTCAGGGCGATGGATTTAAAACCCTGGCCGAAGGGGACAATGTCAAGTTTGATGTGGTCCAGGGAAACAAAGGCCCCCAGGCATCCAATGTAGCCAAGGTCTAAGAAAAAGATTATAGTTATAAAAACGCCACAGTCAATTTTGTCTTTTTTTGGATTGTTTTTAAAATACCGGTAAAAAATTCTAAAAAAGCCATGCCTCGCATATGGTATGGCTTTTTTTGCTCCTTCTCCCTATTCTCCGGACATATTGTAAACTTTCTTTCTTGCTCGCTCCATGGAGAACCCAGCACAATCGAAGTGCCCCATTATTTTTCACGAATGTTTTGTATTGAATACCCCATGGCCTTGTACCCATTGACCCGTTTTGCATACATTCTCATTAGCATGGGTACATGTACATCTACATAATCGTAAATCTGAACCTCCCGCTTCTTATCATGTAATCGGTGCAGCCGTCCGGCATACTGCTGTAATGTGCCCCGCCAGGAAATAGGCATGACAAGAAACAAGCTATCCAGTCGGGCATCGTCAAAGCCCTCTCCAATATAGCGGCCTGTGGCAAGAAGCACTCGTTCTTCTCCATCAGGGATGGCTGCAATATGGTCCCACAAAGTTTGTCGTTGCTTCTTTCCCATCCCACCTTTGAGAACGATCACATTCCTGGCAAAACCTTTCAGACGTTTTGCAAAGATATCCAGATGCTCAGTTCGTTCGGTCAGAAGGAGCGGAGACCTTCTCGCTTCCAAGGCTTTCAGGATATCGTCAAAGATCAGGTCATTACGAGCCGGATCCGTTACAAGGGATGCATATATATCCTGGATGCCCAGTTCGTCCGGCTTGGTATGCCTATGTGCAGAAATGGCTGTATCGGAAGGTATTCTGAATCCCGTGTATCTGGGAATGACTTTGTGTTCAAAGGGTCTCAAAGCCGCTTGTTCCCTCACATCCACACGGAAGCGGATGGGTCCGCACTGCATCATAATGATCGGATGATGGCCGTCCTTGCGTATGGGAGTCGCGGTGAGCCCAATCACAAACCGGGCCTTTACCTGTTTGAGCACCCGTTCGAAGCTAAAAGCAGAGACGTGGTGACATTCATCCACAATCACTTGACCGTACTCCGCCACCAAATTCTCGACATCACCTTTGCGATTCAAACTCTGGATGAGCCCGACATCCACAATACCGGTCCGTTTTGTCTTGCCGCCGCCGATCTGACCGATGGATCTTAGGGGTAAATCCAGAAAAGCCGACAAACGTTCCCGCCATTGGTCCATGAGCTGCCTGCGGTGAACAATGATCAGTGTATTCACTTTTCTGGCTGCAATGAGCCAGGCAGCCACAACGGTCTTTCCAAAGGCCGTAGCCGCCGAGAGAATGCCGTTATCGTGAAGCATCAGGGCATGAGCGGCCTCTTGCTGCAAAGGACGAAGTTCTCCGCAGAAGGTCACGTCAATGGGAACACCATCAAAAAGCTTGTCTGAAATCTCCTCCTGAATATGGTGGCTCCTCAACAGATCCAGAAGATCACTCAAGCACCCTCTAGGTAAGCCCACGTAACGTGGTAAATCCTCTGCACAACTGATGATCCTGGGTTTTCCAAAAGTAGACAAGCGCATGGCCTGGGCCTTGTAGAACTCCGGATTCTGGAAAGCAGCCAGCCGCATCAAGCGGTTCAGCATGGCGGGAGGAAGAGCTTTCTTCTCCACATAAACAAGGTTTCCCAGGACAATTCGCACTTTGCCGGGTAAAGGCCCATCGATAGTTTCTTCTACCCTCTTCTTGGATGGAGGTAATGTCCAGGGATCTTCATCGCCCTCTTCTGTTAAGCTCGTTCGAACACCGATGACTCTCCCGGTCCGTCCTGCCTCCCGAACGATCTCATCCGCGTCCTTTTGCTTTATTTTCTGAATCGTGGAAAGGAACCGCCACTGGTCAGGATAAGGATTAAAATCCCGATTCAAAAAAATACTATTGCCGGCTTCTCGTGGGCCATGTTGCAGAGGAAGTGCGATAAGATTGCCAAATCCCCCTTTCGGCATGGTATCCTGGCTCGGGAAGAATCGATCGTACGAATCGAGACCCACCTGATGTCTTCGCTCCATGGTGATCGTCAAAAGGGCACAACCAAGTCTTCTTGCCTGGAATGCCGAAACCGGGGAGTCAAAAAATATCCAAAGGTGACCGCCTTTGCCTGAACGAGAGCGCTCAAGCGCCGCAGGCACACCCATCTTCTTACAAGTCTCAAGGTAGGCTGACACATCGTCCTGCCAGGTTTTCTTATCAAAATCGGCTGCGAGAAACCAACAGGTTTCATCAAGAAGAAGCGGATAGACCCCGATGGTCTGCTCCCCAATGAGATGGTCATGGACCACTCTATCTGTTACCGGCAGGAACTTCTTGTTTTCGCAGACCGCACATTTTACCTTGGGCTTTCCACAGAAAGTGCGATCCCACTCGTGAGCACAAGCAGGGGAATACCCGAACTTCCCGTTCTTCGACTCCCAACGAATGGGATAGACGTCCTCCCGCCCCCTGAACAGGCTACGGAAAAGATTGATCTTGGCTTCGCTTGATGAATCGGTTGTGATAACCGGCAACGTTTCCTGCTTGTGAACAGAAAACGTCACGGGTTCTTCTTGAGGAACCCCTATCAGTACCCTCAGCCTGGCGTTTTCTTCCTTCAGGCGCATGCACTCTGCCCGAGTTTCCTCTAATTTTGTTTGCAGATCTTTTCTGTTGGACATGCGGTTTTCGCTCTTGGGCTCTTGGGACCTTAGATCATCCGGGGAACCCCGGGGATCTGCGTCATACTTGTGGATCTCCATTTTCAGCCGACTTGGGCAAGAGGTCTCTGAACTCAAGCTGGTCCATAGCGCCAAGGCGATGCACAAGTTCAATGGCGGCCTCGCGGGCTTCGGCATCACTGCTTCGGATCGCTGCGCTCAGAATGACGCGGACATGGTCGCACCATACGATGATTTTCCAGCCTTCCTTGTCACCGTCAACCATCATTTGGAGAGATTGGATTACCTGCAGTGTCATGCTCGCAGCTAATGAGGCAAGGCGTTCAATAACCAGGTGATCAAGGTCTGCGTTTTCCACAATCCTTAGTATTGCAATAAGCTGCTCGATGGCTGGTCGAAACTTCTTGCCTGCTATCTCTGCGTCTTGCTTACGGTTTTTTTTCATCCGTGACATGGTTCACCTAAACTTGAATATTTTCGACCAGTAATTGTTGAGACGAGAAGCAGCATTTTCTAACCTTGTTTCGGTAAGGCCGATGTCTATCGCCATCGCTGTAAAGGACGAAACCCAAGTCGCCGGTGGATTTCCAATCGTTCCTGGGATGGAATGGGTTTGCCTTGCGGCAAAAATCTTTTCCACCGTATCTTTGAGGACAGGCGGTTTAGGAAGGCCCAGGTCCATCAACAGCATAATATCCACCAGGTCTTTTACTCTCGTGTTGATCCGGTCATCTAACGGTCGAGTGAGAGCATGGACTTTTTCTGCAAAATGCTGAGCCCTTGACGTGGAGCGGATCACAGGTCTTGGGATTCCGTCAAATGAAAGGAGGTCGCTGCCCACAAGCTCATCAAAGGGTGGTATGAGAGGGTCTCCTACCCCGATATCCACTCGGATCTTTTCAAACGTGCGACCAGCCAGACGGACCTCTACAGTAAAGCGGTAGGCCTTTATTCCTGGCGAGATCGTATCCCGTTCGTTATTTTCGTGGACCAGGACCACAAAGTGGTCATCTCCTGCTTCGGTCAGATCCTGGCGCAACATTTGTGCTAAGTCGGAATAAGCCAATTCCTGATTGCCATGAAGGCCGAGATCCATTGCAAGGTCTAAATCTCTTGTCATTCTGGCTCGTTGTTCCAGTCTCAACTCAAGGGCAACCCCACCCTTGAGAATCCACAGGTTAGGATTTTTCCTTTGCAATCGGACCGAGCAACGTTCAAAAGCCAGTCGTTTGCGCAGCCGGACAAGGGGCTCTCCCCGTTCTTTCTCTCGTTGTCGGAGGCGATCTTCTAATGCCCTGCGAAAGTCTTCATCCGACTGGTATTTCATGACGGCTCCTTGATGGCCAATTGGAGTGTCACTTGGGTTGAAGGGTCAAGCCACTTCGGCGCCCTCTCCAGTATGGAGAGCAGAGCCTTGCGGTCCACCATACCGTTGTGAATAGCATCTTTAACGACGATTGTGAGCCGCTCTGGATCCAGATGTTGTTGAGCAAGATCCAGTATGGTACGGAGCGGAGTTGTCACGGGCAAGCCATCACGCTTTTCTATATCGCCCGGTTCGAGGTTAGCCCTATGCAGCACCAGTCCTTTTACTGCTTTCTTGCGAAAATTCAACGGCACCGTAAGGTGAGCCTGGGAAGGAAGAATATCTCCCAGGTCATACATTTCTGCTGCCGCCTCGTAGGATATCGTTCCCTTCTTTTGACTCCACAACCACCAGCGGATCAGGTCTTCATGATCGACCCTGGGGAAACGTTTCAGGCGATAAATGCCTCGTTCTACTCGGTCCCAGTTTCCGCGTCGAACATGGAAATGCTGGAGAGGGTGGCTATAACCCGCAGACATGGCATCGGCCGAAGTAAAGTATCCCCCCTGGCTTTCTGCCAGGGTGTATAGACGCTCTTCCCGATTCTTGGCTTTGGGCTTTGGCATGCATAAAACTTACATTAAATTTAAGTATTTTGCAATACATATTATTTTTTATACCAAAAAGTTAAATTTTATTTAATGATTTTGTAGATTAGCGCAATTCCGGGTAGAGTAGAGAGCAGAGCGCATGTCCCCAGAATTGCAACGGCCTCCAGGAATCCCCGGGCCCGCTCGATGCGGGTCAGCCCGGCGGTGATCCGGTTTGTGATCGTGAAGATGGGTTTGAAGTTTTTCGTCATTCCGAACCTCCGAGGATTGTCCTAATGTCGCTAAAATGGCTCTCGACAAAGCGTATGCTTTTGTTCAGGTCTCCAAGTTGCAGAGAGACTTCGGGTGTTTCCGAATTCATCAGTGTGTTCTTAAAGATCTCCATGGCACCTTCGTCATTCTTCACAAATTCCTTGTACATGGCCGCGCACAATGGACAGAGGGCCAGAAATTGCGCCTCGTGTTCCACGGGGAAATGATCCCTGGAAAGCGCCTCCACAGCTTCGAAATAGTACTCACCATCGCGTTTCTTGAACGGCATCTCCTCCTTGCAGATCTGACACACCATGCGATTATTATTTATATACTTTTCACGAAGATATATACGCGGGTCAACCGATCCTATAGATCTCCTTACGTTTCTTATCAAAGCCTCATATTCTTTCTTAGGAAGAGTGGCGAGTTCTTTTTCAAGCTGCGCGCGCCGCCGTTCAGAATCCTTTACCGGATCGTTTGGCATTATCGGCGGCTCATTCTTTTCTGCCAGCTTCCTATCAACCAACTGAAGGATATCAGGATATTGTTCAAGTTTCCTGGCGCGTTCAAGAGTTTCCCTGCTTACTCCAGCCTCTTCGATGAGTTTGGCAACAACATCCTTTTTCATTCCCAACTGGGTCGCCAATTTCTCGTTACGCTCATGCGAATCAGGAAGGTCATCAAGGCGTAGCTCACTTGGTTTTTGTAAAACTCCACCCGGACCAGGTAGCCATGAATTCTCGATTAAGAGACGGCCAAACTGGGACATGCACTCTTTCCTGCTGGAGTTCTCATAGGTTTGCCGTGCAGATTTCTCAACAATCCCACGAATGCAAAGGTGATTTGGAACAGCAATACTATTCCAGATAAACGCGCTCTTATCCAATGATGGCGAAGCTAAGGCATGTTCTAACCCTTCCACTTTTATTTCGGGATCGAAACCATTGAGACCTCGCTCATGGCTACCGTGCTCATCTCTTATTTTGATGTGTCCTCTGTGATCAGGGCATTTCTTGCGTATGCGAACGTCCTCACTGGCTCCAAGATCCCTAAATATCTCTAATGCGGACTCTTCGTAGCTGGAACTGACAAATCCCACCGTGGCATTCCCAGAAAAGTACACAGTCAATGTATCGTCTGGGAAATATACCTCAGAAGCCTTTCGGTAGTCGGTTCTTTCCAAGTCTGGAGTATTAGTGAGAATAAAGGCCGTCTCCTGGAGAGCATTCTTCAATCTTTGCCTCTTGTCCAGAGAGTCCGTTTTGAAAGCCCGCTCGATTTTTTCTATGTCGCGTTTATGTTCCTCGAAGGAAACTGGAGTTGATGAAGGTAAATATTTCGGAACTATATGTTCAATAACCTCCGCCACGATATCCAATTCCGGGATACCTAACTCTGATAAAAACCGTCGCGCGTCTTCAGCTTCGGCGAGTATCGCTTTTACGACTGGCAACGACGTATCATTATGTGCTCCAATGGGCAGATAGGCATTGGGTGAGTCATGATCTCGGAAAGGCTCCACATGGCCACCATCTTGTAGACGAATGAAAGGTTTGGAGCGCAGGGGACCCGGATTATCCCACCGGGAGTTAGAGCCTTTCCTCCATAAGGTTTTTTGGCCTGCAAGCTGCTTATAGAATTCGACGAACCACTCATCAGTTTGTTTCTCAAGAAAGGGAGCGTCTACTTTACGCGCAAAGCTATCAGAAGTAACTTCTTCGACCTTCAATGTCTCTCGGATATATTTCCACAAGTCGTGTTTTGCTCCTTCAGTTAGCAGGTGTCAAATAATAAGCTTTACAACTGACATGGTTTCATATATGCTTCGGATGTATGACGACAATCAGGGAACTCAAGCAGAAATTCGC
>CAKKPE010000035.1:78316-123231 GCA_919901565.1 bacterium | reverse complement strand
CTTTGAGGGGCCAGCAATCGTAATACCTCCGGCTTTGCCGGAGGATATTTATTTATTCGGCACGACGTTACACATCCAAACTAAATTCCCTTGTCCGGTTCGGTTGGTTTGGGTGGGGCCAATAATTTAGATTCAATATATTGTTTTTCAGTTTTTATCGTTATATAATCAATGAGGAAAACTTTTTCTCTTTTTATGGAAACTTTTTCTCTTTTTGTGAAAACTTTTTCATAATTAACCTACTATTTTTTCACACCAACCAGCAAATTTCAGACCGATTTTTTATAAAAAAATATAAAAAACTTTTAATTCGTTATTTTTCTAAGGGGTTATATTTATTCTGCAAATCATTTGATGTTTTGGCATTGTTATTGCAAAAGTAAGCAGAGATGTGCAGTAATATATAGATTTATGGAGGTTTAAGAGGAATAATTTTGTGGAGCAAGTTTCGTAATTGACATGATTGATGATAGGATGTTAATATTATAACTACTTGTAAATAATATATTTTTTATTGACAATAAAGCAGAACTTATATCTTGACAATAGCTGTATATACTATCTGTAAAGCAAGAAGTTTTTTAAAACGTTTGAGCTGAATTTTTTTATAAAACCAGTTTTTCATACATGTTCTGTTGTTCCTGTGTAATTCAGAGGACGGAGGTATGGGTTGGAATTGAAACTGCAGAGTAAAAAAAAGAATATATTTACAAGCTATTTCCTGAGAAAGACAAAGATCAGGAAAGCTATAGTCTTAGCTGGAGGACAGGGAACGCATTTAAGGCCCATAACACAATACCATCCCCCTTTGATGCTTCCAATTGTCAATGTGCCTATTATTGAATTGATTCTTGGTTTTTTAGTCAGAAACGGGATAGAGGAAATAACCATAGCCGTATCCGAGAATTATGAGATCCCGAAAAGATTAAAAGAACTCTATTTTGCGGGCATTAAAATATTTTTCCACAAAGAAAACAAATTGCGAGGCCCAGCAGGCACTATTAAAGATCTTGAAAAATTTATTAATGAAGAAGCCTTTATAGTAATCAATGGGAATGTTTTCATAGAACATGTTGATTTAGGTAGTGCTATTGACTTTCATTATAAATCGAAGGCGGCTGCCACTGTAGGGATATATAGAGATAATAGAAATAATCTTGCACGAGAGTGCGTAAAATTAGATGCAGAAAATAAAATAACAAGTTTCCATATTATCCATTCTTCAATAGATAGAAGATCGCCATGGAGGACCAGCGGTATATATATTTTCAATCCTACTGTTCTTAAGTTTATCAAAGAAAATATTTATATGGATATCAAAGAACAACTGATTCCTGCATTGCAAAGAGAATCACTGAATGTCGTTGCACATGAAATTAAAGGCTCTTATCAATTCATTGAAAGTGTAAACGATTATATCAGGATTCAGAGGGACATCCTCCTGGATAATGAAATCCACAACTTTTACCTCTACGGCAAGGAAGAAATAGCAGAAAAAACATGGATAGGAAGAGATGTGAAATTATCTTCCAATGCCTATTTATTGGGCCCAATTGTTATAGGCGATGGTTGCACAATCGGAGACTGGGCGCAGATCATCGGTCCTACAGTCATTGGTAAAGGATGCCAAATATCAGAAGGCACTCTGATTCGTGAGAGTATATTGTGGGATGGTATATTTTTATCAGCCGGTGCAAAAGTAGAGCATTCCATAATCGGAGAGAAATCTCATGTCCCGAATAACTCCTATATTAAAAACATGATTGTATTAAATGGGTTCAGTGCCAGAGATGCAAACCTTGTTCCTTCAGATCATATTATTCAAGGTACAGTTGATATATCCGGTGCTGTCTCATTGCCCAAGATCAAGCATCATATATACAAGATAGCAAAACGGTTAATGGATCTTGTTGTCTCTCTGAGCGGCGCTGTTCTTTTGCTGCCGTTTTTTCTGCTGCTTGCCATAGCGATAAAGATAGATTCTAAAGGACCTGTATTCTATATCCAGAAAAGATGCGGTCTCGGCGGCAAATTATTCGGGATGGTAAAGTTTAGAACCATGGTTACGGAAGCTGAAAGGCTTCATAAAGAACTCATTTCTCAGAATGAGATGGACGGCCCGATGTTCAAACTCACCAATGATCCAAGAGTCACCAGGCTTGGCAAGCTGCTTAGAAGTACCAGTCTTGATGAACTTCCTCAATTGTATAATGTTTTAAAAGGTGAAATGAGTCTCGTTGGTCCCAGGCCATTAATCATGAATGAGATGAAATTCAGCCCAAGTTGGAGAGATTCAAGGCTGAAAGTAAAGCCCGGTCTGACAGGATTATGGCAGATCCAGGGTAGAAGTGAAGTGCCTTTCCATACATGGATAAAATATGATATGTACTATGTAAATAACCGATCATTATGGTTGGATCTGACGATATTGTTTAAGACAATAAAAGTTGTCATCAAAAAATCAGGAGCGTATTAAAACGAATTTTGTCTGTTTTAGTATCAGGCGGGTATTCCATGTTCAAAAACTTAAAACCAAGGAGAATAAATATGCTTCTTAAAAGAAATATATTATATGCATCTATTTTTATTCTCTTTTTTTTATTTGGTTGCGCAACAACAAAAGATACTTCACAAATTAGTTCAGAAGATATCGTTGCTCCAACATCGGAAGAATCCCCTAAAATTAGTTCAGAAGATATAATTGCTCCAACATCGGAAGAATCCGCTAATGAGGCAAGAGTCAGTGAGTTTATCCTTGGCCCTGGAGACAAGATTGAAATTATGGTTTATCGTCATGACGATCTGCATAGGACCATTCAGATCGGCTCATCGGGAAAAATTACTTTTCCATTGGTTAAGGATATCCAGGCTGGCGGGGGGAGCATTTTCCAGTTAAGAGACAAGATTCAGGAAGGACTTTTAAAATACATTATCGACCCTCAGGTTTCGGTTGGTGTTGTAAGTTTCCAGGCTCAAAAGGTTATCGTCCTTGGTGAGGTTAAAAACCCGGGATATTTCCAGATGGAGACTACCCTGACCGCCCTTGATCTGATATCTCAGGCAGGCGGTTTTACTCTGGATGGTAAACAGAAAAACGTTTTACTTATAAGGGGAGATATAAAAAAACCAAAATTATCCGTTCTTAATCTGGAAAAAGCTTTAAGAGAAGGCGATTTATCGCAAAATGTTGTACTGCAAAGAGGCGACATCATTTATGTACCAAGAACCACTATTTCTAATGTGGACAAATTTTTTACCCACTTATCGGCGATCATTTCACCGATAGTTTCGCTTGAAAGTGGATATTATATTGGCCAGTCAATAGAACTGAGAAATAGTGGAGGCGCTTCTAGTGGCATATCCGTTCCTGCCCAATAAACAAAATTTTATTTCTTAAAAACATATCGTAGAAGGTCTTGACAATATGACTCTTGTAGAGATGATTGAAAGAAATGCGAAAAATTTTCCAGAGAAGACAGCCATAGCCTATCATGGCATCAGGATTACTTATCGAGAACTGAACGAATCCGCAAACAGGCTGGCTCATACCTTGATTGACATAGGGTTTAAGAAAGGTGACAGGGTCGGCGTTATGCTTCCCAGAATACCCGAACTTATTGTTATTTTTCTTGGAGTCGCAAAGGCTCAGGGGATATTGGCTCCTTTGAATTATGAGTTCATGGATGATAAGCTTAGAGTCATTCTGGAACATATCAAGCCCCGCTGCCTTTTCGTCCATAAAAAATATTTGGCGCTGGCGAGAAGTTCTATCCCCTCATGCTCAGAAATTCCTGTCATATCTGTTGGTGAAGGGAGCTTTGAGGAAAGCTTATCCTGGGATAATGTTTTAAAAGGCAGAAGTTCCGATAATCTCTTCATTAAGGTAAATGAAGATGATATTGTTTATCTTAACTATACATCGGGTTCTACAGGGAATGCCAAGGGTGCACTAACTACCCATTCAAATATATATTGGAATACTCTTGCTTCAGTAGATGCTCTTAAACTGACACACGATGATGTCCACCTTTGCATGTTTGCTCCATTTGCCCACCCGCATGAGATATTTGCCAGGCCCCTTTATTTAGGAGGGACAATAGTCTTGGTGGATACAATATATCCTAAATCAATCGCCGAAGCAATTTCAGTTCATGGCGTTACCTGTATGATGGGGTTAGCTCCAATGTATGAGACCATGCTGGAGTTACTCGAACATAAAGAATATGACCTTAGTTCTTTAAGGATTCCGGAAAGCGGAGGCATGCATACAAGGGCAGATCTTATCAACAATTTCAGGCAGAAGGTCGGCGTACCCATTCTGCCTGTATGGGGCAGCACCGAGACAACGGGTATCGCCATTGCCAACGTTCCTGGAGAGCCGTTCATTCCCGGTTCCATAGGAAAACCCTGCATGTCTTATGAGATAAAGATTGTTGACGAGAATGGTGTTGAACTCCCGAATGGGAGAATCGGGGAGATGATCTTTAAGGGGCCCGCAGTCATCCAGAGCTATTATGAAGACTTAATGAATAACCAGGAATCTTTTAAAGATGGCTGGTATTACAGCGGAGATTTGGGCAGAACGGACGGCAACGGCAACTTCTATTTTGTAGATAGGAAAACAGGCATGCTGAAGGTGGCTGGTCTTAAGGTCTATCCTATGGAGATTGAGCTTGTGCTGATTGAGCACCCGGATGTTAAAGAAGCCGTAGTCGTCTCTTCAAGGGACAGACTAAGGGGAGAAATACCCTTGGCCATTATTGTTTTAAAGAATGGCAGGAATTTAACAGAGAAGGAAATAATCGAATTCTGTAGAGAGAAAATGCCCCATTACAAGGTGCCGAGAATAGTGGAGTTCAGAGAAAGTCTGCCAAAGATCGGGAGCGGGAAAATCAATAAGAAGCAATTGCAGATGGAGATGAAATGAGGGCACTGGTTGTTGATGCCGAGTGGTCACCGAAAAACAACTATGGCATGAGTGAAGACGAAAAGGTAAAGAGGAGAGCCATGATCGGCAGTCAGGTATGGCGTCATCCTCATTTTGAAGTGAAAGATGTGCCTGTACCCGATATCAGAGATGATGAAGTGCTGATCAGGGTTAAAGCCTGTGGCATATGCGGTTCTGATACACATTTATATGAAACGGATCATGAAGGATATATCATATTTTCCGGCTTAACCAAACTGCCGTGTATTCTGGGACATGAATTCTCGGGAGTTATTGAAAAAACCGGCAGCAGGGTAAGTACCCTTGAGGTTGGCGATCAAGTTGCGGTAGAGAGTATTATGTGGTGCGGGATGTGCCAGCCCTGCAGGAGCGGGCATCCTAACCAGTGTGAACATGTGGAATTATTAGGCTTAAGCGCTGACGGCGCTTTTGCCGAATATATAAGCGTCAATGCAAGGCATTGCTGGAAGATTAATAGTATTGCAAAGGTATTTTCGGGAGATAAAACATTTGACATAGCAGCTCTTATTGAGCCGATAGGGTGTGCCTACAATGGTATTTTCATTGCCGGTGGAGGATTTAATCCGGGAGCAACCGTTGTCGTATATGGCGCAGGTTCTATTGGACTTGGGGCTGTTGCCCTCTCCAGGTTAGCCGGCGCCAGCCAGATTATAGTATTTGATGTGATCGATGAGAGGTTAAGGATAGCAGAAGATATGGGAGCTGATTATGTTTTTAATGCTGGAAAGTTAAACGGGTATAAACCGAGTGAGAAAGTCATGGAAATTACAAACGGGCGGGGCGCCGAGATTCAAATAGAGGCTGCGGGGGCTGCGCCTTTGACAATACCCGAAATGGAGAAGTCCATGTCAGCAAACAGCAAGATCATCTATCTGGGTAGAGCAGCTACAACTACGCCTGTGTATCTGGATGCCCTCGTCTCCGGCGCTAATAAGATTATAGGCGCGAGGGGCCATTCAGGTTATGAAATATTTCCGAATATCATTAAATTAATTGCTTCAGGGAAATTGAATCCGGAAAAAATGATTACAGCAAAATACCCATTCGAGAAGATTTTGGATGCCATCGTTGCTTCTACAAAGAGGACAGGCGGAAAGATTCTGCTGAAAGTATAAACTATCAATAGTAATGGAGAACATTGGCTATGGAACTCAGAAAATATTGGGAAATTATCCTTCGTAGAAAATGGATAGTTATCGCCAGTTTTTTAATCATTTTAATCACGGCTGTGATAGGGGCTAATGTAGCAACTCCGCTTTACGAGGGAAGAAGCAAGGTGCTTATTCAGTCATCAGACGATGGCATGTCTACCCTGATGGCCAGCCTTAATATTCCGGATACTCAACAGAAGAGCACATCCCAGACTCCAACTTATGATACGGAGATAGCTCTTGCCCAGGTAAAACCCGTCCTCGGAAAACTGATTGCTGAACTGAATCTCGAAAAGAGGAATGGGGATAAAATGACAGCGGACAAGATCATATTCTCTCCGGTTACCCTGCTTTTTCCGCGACCCTATATAGATGTTGATCAGTATCAACAGTCGGACATGCTGCAAATCACCGGCGGTTCTACAAACCGTGAAGAAGCCGCCAATATAGCAAACAAATTGGCGGAACTCTATATATCCTACACCCTTGAAAGGAGAAGAGAGAGCTTCAAAATCGCCCGTACATATATACAAGACAAGATAAAGGATATTAAGAAAGAATATGATGATTCTTTAGCGAAGAAAAAGGCTTTTATGATTCAGGAAGGAACTGTGGATATAGATGTCGAGACCAAAAATCTTCTCACTTATATTGAGCAGTTGAAAACTGATTATAAGGCCAATGAAATCGCTATTTTCCAGGCTGTCGAAAGCATTGCCTTGATTGAAAAAAAGCTCGCAGGGAAAGAATATGCATCAAGCAATTTAATAAGTTCCATGGAAGGCAAGCTGAATGACTTATTAGTCGAAGTCGCCGGGAAAAGGAGTGAACTTACCGAAGAACATCCTGATGTTTTACAGATTAACAAGGAGGTTGAGGTTTTAAGAGGTTTGCTTAAGGAAAAGTTGGAGGTGGCATTCGGTGAGAATGATATTTCTATGGCTCCGGTTTATGACGAATTAGTGAAAAATCTGAAAGATGCATATATTAGTAAAAGGATTGGAGAAATAAAGAGAGAGCTATTAAATAAATTCCTGAACAAATCCCAGACGGAACTGTTAAAAATACCTAATAAAAACATGGTACTCACTGCCTTAGACCTTTCAATTACTGCAAATCAGAGTATATACAAAGAGCTTCTGGAATTTTTAAGTCAGGTGAATGTCGCTGAATCGATGACTGTCTCTAAGATCAGATTGGTTGAACCTGCGCAGGCGCCTGACTCTAAGGCAATGTATTTCCCCAAGAAAACGCTGATTTATATCGTCGGAATTTTCCTTGGTTTATTCTGGGGTGTTTTCATCGCATTCTTGATAGATTATATGGATCAAACAATCAGGGATTATAAAGATCTGAAGGATTATCGGTTTACATTCCTGGGTTCGATTCCCGAATTTAAAAAAGGGAAACATCTCATTTCAATGACAGACCCTAATGATCCGTTGTATGAATCATACCGGAAGGTTCTATCCAGCGCTCAATTTGCAAGTCTTGATCATCCATATAAAAAATTGTTAATCAGCGGTATCAACCCCAAAGAAGGCAGTGCTACTGCAGCAGCCAATATGGGCATTATACTTGCCAGAGAAGGGAAAAAAGTTCTTCTGGTGGATGCTGATTTCAGAAGACCTAAGCTGCACGAATTGTTTGATCTTCAGAACACAGAGGGACTTGCTGATTTGTTATTGGAAAACACAGAGATAGAAAAAGCCATACTTGCTTCAGGGATTGACGGTCTGGATGTCCTGCCCGCAGGTTCTGCACCTTCTGACTCAGGGCTGCTTATCAAGTCAAACAAGATGAAGGATGTCGTAGGAAAACTGGAAGCAATATATGATATTCTCTTATTCCACTCAGCGCCGCTCTTGCTGAAGAATGACGCTGTTTTATTGATGAAGAATTTAGACGATATGATAATTCTGCTTAGGAGCAAAAAGACAACCCGCGATGACATGTCCAGAACCGACGAGCTCTTAAAAAATGCAAATATCCCCGCCATAGGAGTCGTTATAAACTGTGTGTAAGCCACTCATGTCCGCACCCCAGATACCCCCCACCTCATGTAAACACGCTTTTTAACCTGATAATCAAATAAAACATTTAGGATTTAGAATATGAAAGTCTTATTACTACAATCACATTTGGGAAGAATAACGTTTTCCCACCCGTTGTTTCCGATAGGCTTGTGTTATATAGCCAATGCCTTAAGAGAGAAACACCATGTAAAAATAGTTGATCTGAATATGTGGGAGCTGTCTTCCGCCTATGATCAGCTGAAAACAGAAATCATGAATTTTCATCCTGATGTTGTCGGAATTTCTATTCGCAACATCGATTCTACTTACAGGCCGGATATTTTTTATCATTTTAAAACCATTAAGCCAACAGCGCATCTGATCAAAGAAATCAATCCGAACATTAAACTTCTGGTCGGTGGTGCAGGCTTCTCCATATTTGCTCAAAAAATCATGGAAAGAATTCCGGAATTTGATTTCGGGATTTATTTAGAGGGAGAGGAATCCACACCGGAATTGTTAGATCATATAGATTCACCAGGAATGGTTAAAGGAATTTATATACGCAAGAACAATTCAGTTCATTTTACCGGCCCCAGAGAACTTCCCGATTTCAGCAAATTGCCTGTTCCGAAAAGGGACAAAGAGATTGTAGATATTCAGCAATATAACGGGCCAATGGACAACTTTATCGGGATTCAAAGCAAGCGTGGATGCATGCTTGATTGTACCTACTGCGGTTATCCTTTTCTAAGCGGCAAGAAATTACGTCTCCGTTCGTCCGAGTCCGTTGTTGATGAAATAGAATATCTGATCAGTTTGGGAATCAAAAAGTTTACTTTTGTAGACAATATCTTTAATATCCCTCCTTCGCATGCGAAGGAGATTTGCGAAGAAATTATCAGAAGAAAATTGGATGTTGAATGGAGTGCCTGGTTTGAGATAAAACACACCACTGAAGACCTTGTGCTTCTTGCCAGGAAGGCAGGCTGTAAACATTTTGGTTTCTCGCCTGACGGTGCAACCGATAAGGCGCTTTCCTTCTTGAGAAAAGGTATTACGGAGCAGGATATACAGAAAAATCTGAGAATGATGAAGAAAATAGATGGTGTAAAGGCAGGCTATAGTTTCTTTTTCATCCCTCAGGCAGGATTTGGTAATGTGATAAAAACTCTGTATCTTTATTTTAAGATCCCTATCTATCTCTCTGGTCGAGGCGGGGTCTTCCTCAGTTGGATACGCATAGAACCTTACACTGAAATACACAAAATCGCCGTTGAGAACGGGTTGTTGCGTAAGGATACTGATTTATTGCCGGAAGATGTAAAAGAATTAAAAAAGCTTTTTTACACTAAATCTTCTTATCGGTGTCTGGATTATTTTATAATATATTTGATTAAATTCATTGATAAGGTCTTGAAACCGTTTGCCAAATTTGTATTGAGGAGACATTAGGGAAGGACAGCCTTGGTGGTGAGGGATTTTATCTCAACGCTCCGTTCTGGCATTTACAAAGAATAAGCAAGGAACAGAAGTGCAGCAGGTATTATATTTTTTAATTTTTATGTCTGTGAGTGTTTTGATCTACTGGCTTCTCCCGTGGAGAAAGCGCAGTATATTTTTAGTTGGAGCGAGCCTTGTTTTTATGTGTTTTCTTAGTCCGAAGTATGCGGTATATCTTTTTTTTAATTCTTTATTGATTTATATTGCAGGGAGCTATGTCAGCAGGGACGAAAAAAACAGAAAACTTTTTTTACAGCTTTCTTTATTCTGGCTCATCGGGAATCTATGTATTTTCAAATATATTAATTTTATGCTCGATGCTTTATCCAGGCTTGGAATAAGCCTTCCATTCATGAACGAAACTACATTCTCAAAGATTATCATGCCATTGGGGATGTCTTATGTTATTTTCAGGCTGATTCATTATATAGTGGAGATCTACAGGAAAACCTTGCCGGAACATACGTTCTGGGATTTGGCGTTATATACGTTTTTCTTTCCGACATTCCTGGCCGGGCCGGTCGACAGGTTTCAGAAGGTTCAGCCTCAGACTGCGGGATGTAAATCTTTTGATTCTTCTGATTTCAATTACGGGTTGTTCCGCATGATCTCCGGAATGATAAAAAAGTTTGTTGTTGCTGACTCAATTAAAAAATATATAATGCCCTTGCTTCTTTCTCCGCAAGACGTTTCGCCTCTGCTGGTCACACTTTCAGTTTACGGTCTGGCGATCCAGATTTATATGGATTTTTCTGGATATACAGACATGGCCCTTGGCGTGTCTAGATTGTTCGGATACAAGATTGTGGAGAATTTTAATAATCCCTATCTCAAGAAAAATATAGCGCTCTTCTGGAGAAACTGGCATATGTCTGTCTACAGCTTTATAAGGGATTACTTTTTTTTCCCTTTTTTTGGCTACCGGGCATCTCAGGCAAAAATTTACATCGGCATATTTTCAACCATGGTAATTTTTATGCTATGGCACGAGGGCAGCCTGCCTTTTCTTCTCTTGGGGGTATATCATGGTTCCGGTCTGCTTATATGGCAGTTTTTCCAGGAAATAAAAAAGAAACATGCTAAAATACGAAAACTGGTCGACAACCCTTACGCAGTTCCATTTTCTACATTCATTACATTTACCTTTGTAAGCTTTGGATATATCTTGTTTGCTTTTGACATGAGCACCGTGAAGGCTATTGTATATCAGATAATATAAAGGAGATAATGAATGAAAGAACTGCTGAAGAAATTTATAGTCAGTAACTTTATGTATGATCAGGGAACCATTGCGGATGATGAGCAGTTATTTGAATCAGGGATCATAGATTCGCTTGGTTTTATTAAACTGCTTGCATTTATTGAAGAGAAGTTAAAGGTTTCTATTGATATGAGCGAAGTTACTATGGATAAATTTAGCACGATCAATGATATGATGAAAACCATAGAAAGCAAAATGCATAAATAGCACTGTTTTTAAACAACAGGAAAGATAGGCTGGAAAAGTTTAAAAAGGAGAATATTATGAACAAGGGGAAAAAATCATTAGCATTAACAGTAACTCTTATTCTTATCGTTATTCTGGTGGTTTATGTTTTGTACCTTTCAGGCTACAAACTTGAAGGCTTCGTATATGAAAAATTCTAAGTCATCATTGACGTCTTCCGGCGTTGCAAATCAGAACTGGTTTAAGGGAATATGTATGGCATTTCTTATCTTTTTTATAATCATATTCTCTATAGAGATCACAGACAGAGTGCTTTTCAGACCTAAAAGCATATTTGAAAGGGTTGTACAGGATTTTGAAAAGCAAAAAGGCGAAATCCAGATCCTGTCCCTCGGTCAGTCAGATATACAGTTTGGCATTGTCCCGGATGAATTTAATGATAGAACGTTTAATTTTGCAGGTGCCGGAGAAAGTTTTATAGAAACCTATTATAAATTGAAACACTATATCAATGATATGCCCGAACTGAAAATAGTTATATTGTCAGTAACCTTGCCAACTTTTTCATCGTTTAGGGCAGACGAAATACAATGGGAATATTTTTCATATGGGTACATAACATACCCGGAGATTATGGAATTATATAAAATAAAAGGGATGATGGTGTTTAGAGAAAAGCTGTTGAGCTATTGTCCTGTCATTAAAAGAATTCAGATGATTAATTTCTTCAGGAATGTAAAGAGCCTACTCATGAATCAGCCTATTGATAAGACAGAAATCCATAATGGATATGTAAAGGAAACAGGAAGTGATATCAGAGAGGGAAACGCTTTGAGAAGAGTGAAACGACAGTTCGATGGCCAAAATAGTTTTGACGATATCTTCCTGCTCTATTTCGAAAAAATATTGAAAATGTGCAAAGACAAGAACATTAAGGTTATAACTCTGAGTCTTCCGGAGACAGACTACTATCTGAAATATTCGAAGAAATATGTAACCAAAGACCAGCTCTATGAAAGGGTATTGGAAAATCCAAGATTCAAAAAACATATAGATAAGCATTTGGATTTTCTGGAAGATGCCTATGCTGCTGATCACACGATTTTTCTGAATCAGGACCATTTAAACTATAAAGGAGCCGTTAAATTCTCAAAACTTATTTCATCTAAACTGTCTGCAATGACGAAATAATTATGATTGGGATGCATTACCACAAACTGTTAGTGGAAGGAAACTGAAATTGTTTTCGGATATCGTTCTCTGGATTGTCTGGTTTCCACTCCGGTTATTGATTCAGCGCTTGCCTTTGAAGCTGGTCAATTTCACCGGGAAGTTAATCGGAATTGTGCTATATGTATTCTCAAAAAGGAAGAGATACCTCATGAGCAGGGAACTTGCCTTTCTATTCAGCAAGACCTCATCGTTGGACCAGAAAACGATTAAGAAAATGACATATGAAGGGTTACAGATATTCAGCAAAAGACAGGTGGAGAATATTTATATGGGTAAAAGTTCTACGGAATTGTTAGACCGGATGGTTTCGATAGAAGGAATTGAAAATCTTGATAATGCCCTGAAAAAGAACAACGGCGCAATCCTCCTTACTGCTCACTTCGGGTCTCACATGCTTCCTCCCCTTGCGTTAGGCTTCAAGGGATACAAGATCCATCAGCTTGCAGGCGTACCACTGATAGATAAACAGAGTCCAATGCATCGAAAGATATTTAAAGTCAGGCTAAGAGAGTCAGAGAAACTGCCGATTAATTTCATTTTAGTCGGGAATTATATGAGATCTGTATTCAATACATTAAGAAAGAACGAGATACTTTTTATAGCATTTGACGGAGGAGAAGGGAATCGTTGGTTCCAGGCGGATATTTTCGGCCATAAGGCTTTCTTTGCGCCGGGGCCGTTTAAATTGTCTCTTAAGACAAAGGCTCCCATATTGCCTACATTCATAATCAGACAAAGAGATGACAGGCACAGGCTCATCATTGAGCCGCCCTTTGAATTTGAGTTGGCGAAAGATGAGGAGGGAACCCTTGCGTTGAATATAGCCAAATTCGCCAAGACATTTGAGAGATACATTAAACAATACCCATGCCATTATGCAATGACATTAATGCGTGTTGAGGAATTAATTCAAGAAGGCGCGCTGGAAACGAATCTTTTTCAAAATGTGAACAGGGCTCAAGAGAGGAAAAATATCTAATGCAGTATGAAATCATAAGCTTGCAGCCGCTTAGAATTGAGAATTCAAGTTACAGCGAAGCGCTAAGCCTTTTGATAAAAGATGGAACCGTTGAAATAAAGTTTATCGAATTTTCATTATTCAAGCAGGTTTCGATCATTCTTCACGGCTTTGAGGACAAACGGCTTTTTCTCAAAATATTTACAAACATTTATGAAATCATCAAACTCCTATTCTCTGAAAACAAAACCCTCATCATAGGAGCGGCACCTTTCAGCATCGTGGTATTTCTGCTCAATAAATTGAAGTTAAAACATAAATGTATTTATTACACCTCCTGGCCGTATTGGGATGGTAAAAAATACCTCGAAAAAATTTATTTTGCTTCTCAGATGACGGCATGGCGTGAATTTCTAAACGGGACCATATCTGCCGGGGTGACAAAGGCTTCATGCGAAGGCGTAGCAAAGTACGGCGCCAAGTCCTTTTACATGCCGCACTCTGTTGACACGGATTTGTTTGTGCCTGCTTCTCATAAAACTCCTTCGGATAAAGTTAGAGTGCTCTATGTGGGGAAATTTTTGAGAATAAAGGGAATGCCGCTGCTTGTAAATTTAATTAAAAAATACAGCTGGCAAAACATAGAGTTTTTGGTTGCCGGCGGCGGGCCCTACGAAAAAGAGATCGTGAGACTGCAGAATGAAAACTATCCTGTCAGATATCTCGGCTTTATCAGGGATAAAAAGGAGTTGGTATCGATTTATCAGAACTCAGACATTGTAATCCTTCCGTCATTTCATGAAAACTTTGGTATTGTTTTGATCGAAGCGATGTCCTGCCAAATACCGGTGATTTCATCCGACTGTGCCGGCCCAAGTGAAATAGTTGATGACGGGGAAAATGGATTTCTTGTTGCAAAAAATGATGAAGCGGGATTTAGAGACGCAATATTAAAACTGGAGGCCTCTGCGGATTTGAGGAATCAATTTGGCAGAAACGGGAGAGAGAAGGTAATCAAGATGTATGATGTAAAGGAAGCTGCTATGCGCTGGAAAAATGTGATAGAAATGGTACATCATACATAGGCATGCATAGAAAGGGGTGTAATTAAAAACATGAAGGGAATCATAGCACGATTTAAGGCGAATCTGTATTTTGCGGTGCCTTTTCGCAATTATATCATTAACACCTTAAGAAACATGCAATTTAACAGCCAGTATATTCCTAAAGTCATCCATATTGAAGTTACTAACTATTGCAATGCAAGATGCATTTTGTGCCCCTATCCAAAAATGAAAAGGCCGAAAGGATTTATGCCATGGCATATATTTACAAGGATCGTTGATGAGTGCACTCAGTTAGAAGGTGCTGGATTAGAGATAAATCTTCATAAGGACGGAGAGCCATTAATGGACTCTTTGCTCTTTAAAAGGATTGCCCACATAAAATCAAAGTTGAAGAAGAGCAGGACCCATTTCAACACGAATGCAATGCTGCTGAACGAAGAGAAGACCCTCAGCATCCTGAATTCTCCGTTGGATTCAATTACATTCAGCGTTGATGGTGCTTCAAAAGAAACCTATGAAAATATAAGAATAGGTTTAAAGTATGACGTCATAGAAAAAAATATACTCCATTTCCTTAAAATGAAAAAAGAGATGAACAAAAGGATTCATGTGACGATGCAGATGGTCATGAATAAGGACAACATGCATGAAGTTAGCAGATATAAGGAGTTATGGGGTGATAAAGCGGATAGAATATTCATTAAGAAGGCTCATAATTTTCTTGTACAAAAAACTTCAATACATGGCGGCGAATTAACCGAAAAGCAATTGAGCAGGTGCATGCAGCCCTTTTATCTTATGCTGTTTTACTGGAACGGTGATGTCGCTTTATGCTGCTGGGACTACGATAACCTGGTGGGTCTGGGTAATATAGAAAATGAGTCTATACTGACAATTTATAATAATGATAAGTTTAAAGAAATAAGGAATGCCATGGAAGGTAAGAGCTGCAAAAATATTAAACCCTGTAATGCCTGTTCGCAGATTTATGGAAAAGATGGTCCTATGTGGGAGTAAGTTTTAAGGAATCAAGCATCATCCTATGAAGGCTATATTAATAAATATGGGGGAAATATGAGAAGCTGCGCTAAAAATAAATTATACATGATTGGCGCTCTTGTCATCCTTCTGGTCATGGGCCTGAAAGGCCCTCTTGCCTGTGCGGAGAATCCTTCAAGAGGTCAGGTCCGTCAACCCTTGAATCCGGAGATAGCGCAAAAAAAAGCATATGTCCACAGGCTAATGAAGCAAAAAGAAGGAGCGGGTGCAGATGTCTCTGCGGCAAGGTTATTCCTGGAACAGTCAAGAATCGCCATGCAGCATGGCAACGCAGAAGAGTGCCTCAGGTTATTGGATAGGGCCGTTGCATCTTTGGGCGAGGAAAATGCCGTAGCGCAGACAAAAAGCGAATCTATTATACCAACGAAATCCATTGTAAGAAAAATAGAATTGCCGGTAGGATCCGGACAGTTTGAAGTGATCGAATTGGTGCCGAACCATACATCAGGAAAAGATATAGAGAGGTATACTTCTGCGTTTGAATCATACCCGTTAATCTCTAAAAATGGTCATGTACAATTAAGTGTAGGTTCTGTGCCTTTAATGGTAAAGGATGTCCCAAATCAAAAAGACACTGTAAAGTCAGAACAGATAGTTTCCAACTGCAAGGATTCACCTTTCGGCATACATGATATAGATAAGTTTGATGACAGACTGGTGAATTTAGGAACCTGCTGGGTTCGCAATGCGGGGCGCACATCTCTGGTATGGAACATTGCAGAACCTGAAAAAGGAAAATATGACTGGTCCCGGACCGATACCGTTCTTAATGATCTCCGTAGAAATAATATATGTATGATAGTCAATATCAGTACTTTTAATCATTGGGACCAGGGACGTGAAAGGGGCCGGGGGAGCAAGAAACTGGTCAAGGATATAAATGCCTATCAATCTTTTCTGCAAAAGGCAGTCCAGAGATATCCATTTGTTAATGCATGGCAGATTGAAAATGAACCGAATAATCCTATGTTTTGGGCAGACACTCCTGAAAATTATTTGATATTACTTAAAGCGTCTTACCAGGCTATTAAACATGCAAATCCGGATGCTCTGGTAGTGATCGGTGGTGCTTCTCATCCGAGAGCGCTGGATGAAAATTTCTGGTCACAAATTTTTATGCTATTGGAAAAAGAAAAGGGGAAGGCACATTGTTTTGACGTATTTGACTGTCATTGGTTTCTCCATGCAGACCGACATATGGAGAATATTGAACAACTGACTGAGTACATACAGAATGTCAGGAAGAAATTGGACAAGGTCGGATACCAGGATGTTCCTGTCTGGATTGCCGAGATGGCGTCATATAGCGCTAAACCAGAAAGTATGCCTGAAGTTTCAGAACAGCAGCACGCCAGCGAATTGGTGAAACTATATGTGCGCTCTCTCAGTCTTGGTGTATCAAAAATCTTCTGGGTAAGGTTAATAGAATGGAGCGGATTCAAGGGCCGGTCAAATGGTTATTTTGATAACACAGGGCTTATAAGCAATCCGCGTAATCACGGGGATTCACATGAAAAACTGGCTTATTACTCATACAAAAAACTCGTTGAAGCATTTAAAGGTGTTAATTTGAAGACAGCAGAAGCCTTGACCCTTGGTAACCATATTCAGGCCTATAAGTTTTTAATAGATGGGCGTCCAATCTATTTTGTATGGGGTGACTAATTAATAGGATAATTGAAACATATAGTTTCTTTCATCCAAAATGGTTAGGACTAGTCCTGCTGCAGATTGGATTGGGATTAATGTGTATCTTTCTCCCATGGTACCAGGCTATCGGGTTCTCTTTTTTTATTGTCTTAGTAATAGTTCTGCATATATTCCCGCGGGTATGGGTATATTTGTCGGTATTTTTATTTCCGATGATTGGGATGAAATATCCAAATGTCTATTTGAATATGCGCGGATTCGATAGATCCGATGCCATACCCCTGATGCTCTTATTAGCCGTAATTCCTTTTCCGTTCCTCATAATAAATGTTTTAACCAAGCCATCCAGAGATATCATCAAAAACCCGATCTTCTTGCCGGTTTTTCTTCTTGTATCCTATAGTATTTCAACCTTGTTCTGGAGCCCCGCCGGCATGGGCTTCAAGTTGCTTTATCTATTTCATCTAATCATCGATATTATATTATTCTACTACCTGTTTTATTTCATCGACGATGTAAAACTCCATCGAAGGCTGATGTGGTGCATGGTTTTTTCAGGACTGGTTATCTCTGTTCAAACCATGGTGGAATTCGGCTATGTCGTCCAAAACCTTGCTTTTATACAAGAGGACCTGATCATAAAGGCCCTGAATGTTTTTAGTATTCAGGTTTTATCACAAAGCAACCTCAACGAATTGAATGCCAGCGGTTTTTTCCTCGGCCCGCAGATATCCTCCATCATGCTGGATATCGTTGTTTTTACAGCCGTGGGCCTTCTATTGACAGAAAACAACAAAGCAAGGAGATGGTTTCTGCGAATAGCAATTCTGATGTGTATCACCGCTGTATTTCTAACAGGAAACAAGGCCGGGTCATGGTCGCTTGTTATGGTTTTATTTTTATTCGTAATTTTCAGTATAAAGCTCAGGAAAAATATGATCCGGAATCTTCTGGCCACCCTTGCCATCTTTGTATCTATTTTCCTTACTATGGCTCTTGTCATAAGGTCGCAAGGCAGCAAAGATCCCCGTATTGTCAATGTAAGCACAGCACAGCAAAGTTCCATTGGGAAAAGAATATATTTCTGGAAGACTGGATTTATGGAACTCGACAAAAAGAGGCTGACTCTTTTTGGCTTGGGAGTAGGTGGTTATAAATACTTTACCCGAGCCTACATGATACCACATGCCCATAATATATATCTTTCCCTTTTTTTTGATTTTGGCGTTATGGGGCTGATCGTCTGCTGCATTATTATGTTCATTTTATTGAAGCTGTTTTTGAAAGTGCTGAGTCGGCAGGAAACCTATCTTCAGAATATGTCTTTAGCATACGGGATTAGCCTGGTTCTTATTGCCCTGACAGGCTTGGTATATACTACATACTATATGGACTTCGTGTGGTTTGTTTTAGGTTTGGCTGTCGCAACATTCCGCTTGGCGGGAAAAGAGTTGCCAGTCGAGAATAACCTATGAACATGGTGCTGCTTTATGGCTTCCATTCTGCTTTGAAGCAGGATTTTTCATGTTCAGTTCTTATAAAGAGCGCGTTATAATATGATATAAAAAATATATATCTCCCCATATTTTGAAATGCTTATACAAAAGGTCATTGTTAGGAAGGCATAATAAAGATGCAGGCTGAAAAAGGTAATGAGAAAATAAAAGTTATGGTTATTGGTCTGGATGGGGCTACCTTTGACATACTCAGTCCGCTCATCAGCCAAGGGAAACTGCCCAGTCTGGAGAGTTTGATTCAGAATGGTGCAAGCGGGAATTTAAAAAGTACCATGCCTCCACTTTCACCGGCGGCTTGGTCAACCTTTCAGACAGGCAAAAACCCTGGAAAACACGGCGTGTTTGACTTCTTCAAAAGTTTACCTGGCGATCATAGTTATCTGCCGGTAAATTCCACTTTATTAAAATCAAAAACCTTATGGGAAATTGTTTCTGACTATGGAAGAAGTGTTGGTGTACTGAATATCATGTTAAATTACCCGCCCCGGAAAGTAAAGGGGTTTATTGTAACGGGCAAGGAAACACCAAGCGAAGATAGTGAATATACTTCTCCTCCCGCCCTTAAAAAAGAGATACTTCAAGTGGAGCCAAAATACGAGGCAGAACCTTTCAAGAGAATTTCCAAAACAAGAAGATTCTTAAAGGAGGTTCCTGTTTTTCTGAATCGTCAGGAAAAGATAAACAGCTATCTCTATAAAAAATATTCTCCTGATTTGTTTGCGAATTTATTTGCTATTCCTGATGTTATTCACCATGTTTTCTGGAAATATATGGATCCTTCCCATCCGAATTATAGCGAGAGAGAGTCACGTACGCATCTTCCCCTGATAGAGAAATGTTATCAGACATTAGATGACATTATTGGAAGCCGATTGAAGATGATTGATGAGAATACGGTTGTTATTGTCATGTCCGACCATGGCGGCGGCCCCCTTCACAAGTTTGTTCAATTGAACAGATGGCTTCAAACACAGGGCCTCATGACTCTGAAAAATGACCGGAAAAGCAGGGATTCTTCTTTTGTTGGAGGCTTGAAGCACTTACTCAGGAGGCTTTACAGCTATGCCCTGGTCTATGACTTTACCGGATTTTTCAAGAAACTCAGGCTGGATACTTTTGCGAAGAGAATGGCTTCAGCCCAGAGTGCCATTGACTGGACCAGGACAAAGGCGTTTGCAGGAAGAATCAGTGAACATGGTATTTACTGTAATCTTAAGGGGCGTGAGAAAGAAGGAATTGTCAGCCCCGAAGAATATGAGGAGTTACGCCAAAACATCATATCAAAGCTATCCGAACTGAAGGACCCATATACCGGTAAAAGAGTTTTTGAGAAAGTATATAAAAGAGAGGAAATCTACACTGGACCATACATTACCTATGCCCCCGACATTATTTTGGGTTTTGGTAACGAGCCTTACGAACCTGGAGATGATCTCTTCGGTGAGGAAATCCTTGAATCTGTAAGAAACGACGGATTTACAGGCATGCACCGTCCTGATGGTATTATGATTGCATATGGCCAAGGCATTAAAAGGGCGGCGGTTATCCACGGTGCCGAAATCGGTGATCTTGCACCTACTATCCTTTATGCGATGGGGGAAAAGATACCTCGGGACATGGACGGGAAGGTTCTTCTGGGTATATTTGAACCATCATTTGTTAAAATGCATCCGGTAACATACGATAATAAAGAACGGCAAGGATCTCAGCCAAGCGAAAATGAACTCACCTATAACGAAGAAGAGGCTGAAAGTATAAAAGAACGATTAAAACTCCTCGGCTATTTAAAATAAATAAGTGGTTCTGTCCGTAGATACTGTGACGCACCGATAGGGTTCTATGGCGGCCTCATCAAGGAGTTCGACTCAGCGCGGTACCCATCTGGTACGGTGCAGAGAGCGGGGAACGATGATGAGGCCGCCCTACGGCACTCCAATGCCGCTGTATTACGAATAGGTCCACTAAGGTAAGACTTCTTCATGAAACATGCCATTAACAGAATAGCCAAAAATACAGTATACAGCACTATTGGGAGGGCATCAGAAGCAATTTCCGGAATATTGACAATTATGCTTGCTACCCGTTACCTGGGTGTTAAGGTATTTGGAGAATATGCATTTATAAGGGTCATAGCCTTTGCCCTCACACCTATCATCGCATTTGGTTCTTTGAGAATCTTGATAAGAGAAATATCTGTTAAAAAAGAACATGCCTCTGAATTTGTGATCTCAGGGCTTGCCCTTAACGTTTTAACGAGCATAGTGGTCTGGATAATAGCAACGCTGATTGCCTTTTTCTATCGAATGGATTCCACTACCGTTATCGCCCTCTATTTCGCCTTATTGTCACAAGTTTTATACATAATGACAAATACCCTTGGTACTGTATTCATTGCCTATGAAAATATGGTCTATGATGCAGCGACGAGCATCATACCCAGAACGCTGACTATATTACTCTTCGTTTTGGTTGCCTATTTAGACCTGGGTATGATGGGACTTCTTATTTCTCTGGTTATAGCGAATGCTATAGGCGTGCTTTCGACTATTGTAATCCTGGCTTACAGGTTTACTAAAATCAAGTGGAGCGTCAATTTCAAATACTTTGCCTTCATATTCAGGGAGTCTTTGCCTATCGCCATATCCACTTTTCTATCCCAGGCGTACACATATATTAACGTATTCCAGATAAAAATATACTGGGACGCTGTACAGGTCTCTCTGTTTCAGGCTCCTCAACGGATTATTGCCCCCCTGATGATTGTTCCCAACGCTTTTCTGTTTGCCACGGTTCCTACGCTATCCCGTTTAGGGCATGAAAGCAATGCCAGAATGCAGCTCAGATTCGCATATCGCAAGGCATTTAAATACATTATTATTATCACATTGCCTTTCTGCATATATGCTACGATAAATGCATTGAAAATTGTTTCGCTGCTTTTCGGGGAAAAATTCTCGGAATCTGCGGCATCTTTTCAGATACTGCTATGGACAGTTATACCGGTTTTTATAAACGCCTTGATAGGTTTTCTCATAACTTCAATCAATAAACAAAAAGTCCTGACAATAAGCAGTTCGATCTGTTTTATGACCAATTGTGTGCTGGGTTTTATTCTTGTTAAGAATTATGGAAACATTGGGGCCAGCTGGGCTTTTTTGATTTCATGCATGGTTCTTTTTATGGTTAATTTTTACTACATATCTAAATATCTTTATTTCATCCCGGTTCATCATATTGTTATTCAACCGCTGTTTGCAGGGCTGACGATGTACCTTTTCTTTATTTTATTTGCGAATAAAATTAATATAGCACTGTTAGGTGTATGCGCATTTCTTATGTATTTTGGAGTTTTATTCTTATCCAATACTTTTACTTCAGATGAGATTGAGATCTTCAAGAGTGCGATCCCGGCAAGATTTAAGAAAAATAGGAATTGATAATTTCCTTAAGGCTAAAATCCGTTGAATTTCCCGACAACAATCGTGTACTACCTAACAATACAATGCAGACAAATGAAAATATAATACGTGACATATTAAGGTTATTGGTCTGGTATCCATTCAGGTGGCTTTTAAGTATTATTCCTGTTAAATGGGGATTTTTAATGTTTAAGATGATGGGGGATTTGCATTTCTACGCAAGCAGCGGAAAGAAGAAAAGAACGTCCTCCAACTTAGAAGCCGTTCTGGGAACAGGGCAAAAGGCCGCTCTTGAAATCACAAAAAAAACCTATGAGAATCATTATATTGACCGGCTTCATATATGTTATTACCCGAAACTGACATCAAAAGAAAAAATTGCAAGGTATGTACATATAGAAAATATTGATTTGGTAGACAGGGAACTCAAAAAAGGGAGAGGCATACTTCTGGTTCAGCCGCATTTTGGGCCTGTCCAGATTACACTGCTTGCAATGGCCCTGTACGGTTATAACCCTATTCAGATCGGTTATCCAACGGATAGAGGGCTTAGCAGGATAGGCCGTACAGTTGCATATAAAAACAGACAAAAATACGAGGCGTTGTTGCCGCCGATACTGCCGGCAAATAAATACCTGGGCAGGGCATACAGGCATCTTAAAAACGGCGGCGTTGTTTTTACTACCGGGGATGGGGCAGGCAGAGGCATAGCACTCGGAGAACAAAGACAGCTTGAATTTCTGGGAATAAGAAGAATGTTTCCTATGGGGCCCGCAATATGGGCTTTAAGAACAAATGCTGCTTTTATCCCCACATTTATAATCACTGAAAGATATGACCAATTTAGAATAGTATTTGAAGAACCGGTTGAGGGGATTCATAATGACATTGAGAAGGATGTGGTATATTTAACTGAAAAATTTATATCTGTTGCAGAAAGTTATGTAAAAAAATATCCATATTGCTGGCACTTCTGGGATGAAATATGATTATGAGAAGGCAGGTTATATCAAATTGAACCTGCTTTTCCATAGGGTACGCTTCGAGATTGACTCAGGGATATGAAAATAGGGGTAGACGCAAGGGTTATTAAGCAGTATCCGGGGCTTGGGAGATATTGTATTAATGTCTTAAAGGGACTGTCGGATATAGACACAGACAATGAATACATAGTATTTACCCTTACCCCTGAAAAGCTCGATTTTCTTCATGCCCATAAAAATTTTAGAATTGTTCAGACAGAATATCCGGTTCTTTCTTACAAGACTTTCTATGCATTCTCCCGGTTTATAAACAAATATGGGCCTCAGATATTTTTATCGACATTCCAGGTCGCCCCGCTTCATGTTTTATGTCCAATGGTGATCGTTCTGCATGATATGATGGACTTGATGTATAAAGATGCCTTCACACATCATAATATTTTTATTAGAACGGGTCTGAAACATTTTTTTAAATATGCCATTCCCAAAAGTGTAAATAAAGCATCGGCAATCATTACGGTATCAGAGAGCACCAAACGCGATCTTCTGAGCTATTTTGGTATGAATGAAAAAAAGGTTACCGCCATACTTGAGGGAGTAGAAGATAATTTCAAGCCTGTTACTGACAGAGAGATTCTTATCAAGGTTAAGGACCAATATAAGCTTCCAGACAGATTTGTGCTCTATCTTGGAAGCATCAAGCCTTATAAAAATCTCCATGGCGTGCTTGAGTCGTTCTCTAAACTTTCTGGAATCGGTTTGCAAAACAATATAAAACTGGTTATCGGAGGGTTAAAGCATTTCTCTATTGACAGGATAAATGCTGCAATAGAGAAGCTTGGTATAAGAGACAGGGTTCAGCATATCGGGTTCATTGCAGAGAAAGACCTGCCTGCAGTATATTCTCTTGCAGAGGTTTTCTTATTCCCTTCGATATGGGAAGGCTTTGGGCTCCCGGTCCTTGAGGCTATGAGATGCGGGGCGCCTGTGATAACCTCTAATACTTCGTCCCTGCCCGAGGTTGTGGGTGACGCAGGTATACAAGTTGATCCTTATAACATTGCGGAGATTGCATATAATCTAAAAAAACTATTACAGGATCCGGAACTTAGAAGGTGTTTATCTGACAAAGGTATTGAAAGAGCAAAAACATTCTCATGGAAGAAGGCTGCAGAAGAAACTTTGGAAGTCTTAAGTGCGGTTTACAAAAGGAACTGACATGAAGCCGGAGATATTCAAAGCTGAAGGAATGACCCAAATAAGGGAGATAACCTATAAAATATTCGATTCCTTCAAGAGGATCATTCCCCAATCATCTGACACAAAAATATTTCTTAAACCGAATTTTAACGCAAATATGAATGCCCTTACCGGTAATACAACGGATTTACGTCTTATCGCGGCAACCATCCAGTCATTAAAAGACCTGGGTTATAACCATATTGTGATCGGTGAAGGGACAAACAGCGGTTACTACAGAAATAATATCAGTGTTATTTCCCGCCTGAAGGTGGACAGATTGGCGGAATATTATGGTGTCAAGGTCGTGGATCTCAATTATTCAGAGCCTGTTGATGTCGACTTTGAAGATGGCGTGAGGGCTTCTGTAGCCAGGGACGCTGCAGAAGCTGATTTTTTAATCAATATGCCAAAAATGAAGACGCATTTTGAAGCGGGGATGAGCGCCTGCCTGAAGAACCTCATGGGATGCCTTGTGGGTCAGGAAAATAAAAAAAAGACCCACAAAAGCCTTGCAAGAAATATTATTCATATTAATGAACGCCTGAAGCCACGGCTTCATATTGTGGACGGCATTATTGCCATGCAAGGTCTTGGCCCTACAAGAGGTGTTCCGGTAAATACAGGATTGATCATTGCTGGCACAGACCCGTTTCTTCTTGACCTTCTCTGTGCGAAAATTGCTATGTTTGATTATAAAAAAGTAACCACTCTTAAAGCAGCCGAGACAGCGGGGTTCTTGAATCAGTCACATCACGACATTGTCGATTCGATGGATATAGCTAAATATCAAAGAAAATTCCTGCCGCCGGAAGCCGGATTTCTTGCATCGTTCATACATAGTCCAAAGAGACAGAAATATTTTCTTGCGGTCAGGAACACGCTCCTGTTTAACTATCTGTGTTCCACGGAACTTGTGGGTAAAATGCTGTTTTTAAGCGGGCTCAGGCAGGACAACTTTATTAAGGATGAAATGGAATACGAAGGTCTTGCCGTGAATGATAAATTATGCAGGAAGGGATGTACCAAATGCCATGATTATTGCCCTGTCGGCTTGAAGTTGCCTGACCAGATAGGCGAAGAGAACAGCGCGTGCATTGAATGTATGTATTGTTTTCTCGTATGCCCGACGTGCGCAATTGAATTCAGGGGTAAGCTTGGTTTTATGGAAGAACAATTAAGGCAGTATGATAAAATTACACGTGAGGTCACCTGATGAAAATATTATTTTTAAATCCACCCTTTATGAAAATGTTTTCCCGTTCACAGCGGAGCCCGGCAGTAACAAAAAGCGGGACGCTTTATTATCCCATGTGGCTTTCTTATGCGGCGGCATTGGCAGAGAAACAAGGCCATGATATTGATCTCATTGATGCTCCGGCCGATGGGCATGATCTGAATTATGTAAAAGAAAGGATAAAAAATTATGCTCCTTCCTTGATCGTTGTGGATACAAGCACACCGAGCATATATAACGATGTTAAGATTTGCGATGAAATCAAGGAGACATTCCCGGAAGTTTTTCTACTCCTTGTCGGCACTCACGTCTCCGCTTTGCCGGAGGAGTCTTTGAAAATCAGCAGGTCTGTAGATGCCATTGCCGTAGGCGAGTATGACTATACTGTGAAGGAAATAGCTGAAGCTCTTGTTGAAAAGAAAGATATCGGATCGGTGAAGGGGATATGCTACTGGAATGCAGAAAAGATTGTACAGACTGAAAAAAGGCCGCTGATGGAAAATCTCGACGAGATCCCTTTTGTCAGTTCCGTATATAAAAGATTCCTGAAAATGGAAAACTATTTTAATCCTAATGCCCTTCATCCGATGGTTACGATAACCACAAGCAGAGGTTGTCCTTTTCAGTGCATTTTCTGCGTATATCCTCAGACCATGATGGGGCACAGAATGAGATTGAGGAGTGTTAAAAATGTTGTGGATGAAATTGAATATATCGTTGATTCATTTCCTGGGGTGAAGGCGATATTTTTTGAGGATGACACATTAACAGCCAATAAGAAGCGATGCATGGAAATCTCCGAGGAAATGCTAAGAAGAAACATAAAAATCTCATGGACAGCCAATGCAAGGGCAGACCTTGACTATGACACAATGAAGATCATGAAGAAGGCCGGATGCAGATGCATGTGCGTTGGTTTTGAAAGCGGTAACCAGCAATTGCTTGATAACATCAAGAAGAAAGTTAGTATTGAAAAAATGGAACAATTTATAAACGATGCAAAGAGGGCCGGTATTTTTGTTCACGGATGTTTTATGGTGGGACATCCCGGAGAAACAAAGGAAACCATGAAGCAGACCCTTGAGCTTGCAAAAAGACTCAAGCCCGATACGGTCCAATTCTATCCGATCATGGTTTACCCGGGTACTGAGGCGTATAACTGGTACAAAGAAAGGAATCTTATTACTACAAGTGATTTTTCCAAGTGGCTCACCCCGGACGGCCTCCACAACACGGTAATAAAAACCGAGAAATTGTCTTCTGATGAGCTTGTAAGATTCTGTGATTATGCAAGAAGGGATTTCTATTTAAGGCCGGGCTATCTTCTTTATAAACTTGCGCAGACCATGACAAGTCCTGCCGAGATGAAAAGAAATTTTAAATCGGCAAAGACGTTTATTAAATATCTTGTGATGGGATCCGATATATCTGATAAATGAGTGATGCAAAAGAGATATTAGTCATTTCCGGTGCCGGCTCTGCCGGGATCTCGACTGCGATCAGTGCAGCCAGAAAAGGCCATCCGGTTGTTCTTGTCGAAAAATCCTCTGCTATAGGTGGGACGGTAACCAAATCGCTGATTCATACGCTGGGAGGTATTTTTAGCTCATCGGGCGAATTTATCAACAACGGAATCATCGTTGAGCTTGCCAATAGGTTATTCAAATCGGATCCCTTTGCAAAAAAAAGAAAGATAGGAAGAACCTGGACATTGCAGTGCTCACCAGAAATCTATGGAAGGGTTGTCGAAGAGTGGATAAAAGAAGAATCGAACATCAAGCTTATGCTGAATAGCGAAATATGCGGCGCAGAAGTAAGCATTGATCATCAGAACGCTATTCCTTCTATTCAATCAATTACTGTAAGAAGCGGGGACCGGAGATTGGATGCCGGTGTTATTGCCCTAATTGACACAACAGGTTCTGGCAGTGTTATTAGGCTTATTGATCCCTGCCTGGCAAACGACAGTGAACCTAAACCGGCTGCCGGTTTTATTTTTATCCTGAAAGACGTGGAGTCGGAGGCATTGAATTTCCCAGGCAATATCAAGTATCTGCATGGTATCAGGGACGCTGTGAAAAAAGGCATACTCCCCGTTGAATGCGCTGAGACATGGATAGACCAGGGCGTATATGAGGGAGAATGTTATGTGAAGATGACTGTCAGCGTGCAATCCGGGCAGCTTGATCCGGACAATCAGGCAGGCCGGACATCTGTAAGAACCTTAAATAAAATAAGAGATGAATTAATGGCGTTTTTGCGCACCATGCCGGCTTTCTCAAAAGCCTACCTATATAAAACCGGAGATTTGGGTTTACGTGATGGAGGAAGAATCATAGGAGAATATTGTCTTACACAGGCGGATATTATGGAGGCCCGCAAGTTTGATGATGCAGCCTGCCGCTGCTCATGGCCGATTGAATACTGGGACCCTGAGAAGGGAGTAACCATTGCATATCTTGAAGACAACGCTTTTTATGAAATTCCCCTTAGGGCATTGAAGGTTCGCAACATCAGGAATGCCTGGGCCGCGGGCAAGTGTTTCTCAGGAGATTCGAAGGCAAGGGCATCGGCGCGTGTAGTGGGATGCTGCTGGTCTATGGGGGAGGCCGTTGCAGACGGCATACATAAGAACCTGTAATCCTTGAAGGCGGCAGTTGCCGGAAGATTCATAAGGATGGACTCATGAATATTTTTAATAATTTCCGTGAACGTGCAATACAACAGCCGGATCATCCGGCCATTATAGACTCAGGCGCGAAAAAAGAGTACACATACGCTCAGCTTCTTGAGGAAGTTGAATTAAAGGCAGAACTCTTAAGCAGAGCGGGAGTCCAGAAGGGCACATGCCTTGGGATTCATCTTTCTAACAGTCCGGATTATATCATTATGTCATACGCTGCCTGGCGGCTTGGTGTATGCATTGTACCCATTGCAAATGAAATGGCGCTGGATGAGAAGGTTTTTCTCTGCAGGAATATTGCATTGGACGCGATCATCTGCCTGGAACAGGGAATAGGAGCGTTTAGCCAGGTGCAGCGGGATGAGAGCAAAAATCTTTATAACCGGGTGCACATTGTACCCATTTCGCGGAGCCGAGAGCATCCTGAGGGTTTTTCAAAAATCAATCCGGCGTTTCTGCGCTTCACATCAGGAACAACGGGCCAGGCAAAGGGCGTCGTGATCTCACACGAGTCGATCAACGAACGCATACAAGCAGCAAATCGGGTACTGAAAATAGGACCCGGGGATAGAGTCATGTGGTTGTTATCGATGGCGTACCATTTTACCGTATCTATTGTATCCTACCTCTCTTCTGGTGCAACGATTGTCCTATCTTCGGGCTTTATGGGAGAGATCATCATCCGGAACATGAAAAATATTAAATGCACAATTATTTATGCCTCTCCCACGCATTACCAGCTCATGAATAATACAGGAGCAACAGAATTGCCTGACCTGAGGCTGGCCATATCAACGACAAGCGGGTTGTCGCCAAAGATATCAGAAGAATTCTGCAAGTTGTTTAATGTGCCTCTTAGTCAGGCATACGGCATCATAGAGGTTGGTCTTCCATTCATCAATCTTGACAATCCCCGGGATAAAGGAAGTTCAGTCGGCCGTTTACTGCCTGATTATGAAATACTTCTTGAAGATAGCGGGTTAGGTGAGAATCTAAAAAATATAAAGCTTCGAGGAAAAGGTTTTTTTGATGCTTATTATGAACCATGGATCCCACGCCAGGAATTGTTAAAGAACGGCTGGTTTGATACCGGTGACCTAGGAGTCATGGACGAAGAAGGCTTTCTTTTTATTAAAGGGCGCTCAAAGGAAATGATCAATATCGCAGGGATGAAATTTTTTCCATATGAAGTTGAGGACGTTCTGCTGAAACATCCGGCTGTGAAAGAGGCATGCGTTTTCCCTCATGCAAAGAGCCAGTTTGAAGAACTCCCTTACGCGTATATCGTAATGCATGGAGACGCAGCTTCTGTGAATAAAGAAGAAATTGAGAACGAATTGACGGAACACTGCGCCAGGCATCTTTCAAATTACAAGGTGCCCAGAAAAATAATATTTGTTGATAAGCTGAAAAGGACAGCCAGCGGGAAACTCATACGTCATTAATTTTCCCCTGACTCATTCGGCTCTTGGGGGCGACAGCTCGGCTATGAAAGTTCTATTTCATCTGCCGGGCAACTATCCATCCACGATCGTCTTCCTGATTAAGAGTCTTTGTTTTGAAGCCGCAATTTTGCAGATGTTTTTCAAGATCCTTATAGTTGTATCCCATTGCCAGATCACAATGATAAAGAATCAGCATGTTGTCAATATGGCTTAGCACCTCGGCCGGCGCGCTCAGTAAAATGGGAAACTCGGCTCCCTCACAGTTAAACTTGACGAAGTGGCAATGCTCAATTCCATTCATAGAGAAGTAATCGCTCAGAGTATCAGTCGGTACTTGCTCACCATGCGATGTTTTTGTCATAATAGAATGGCCGGAGTTTACATCCCGATAGTAAAGCGTTGTTTCTCCCTTCCGATCGGATAATGCCAAATGATTTGCTGTTACATTATGACACTTGTTCAGAACAAGATTAATTCTCAAATAATTGAAAGATTCTTTATTCGCCTCGACAGCGTATACCATTCCTTTAGTCACCTTCGAAGCGGCAAGAAGAGAAAATGTGCCGATGTGCGCGCCTACATCAAGAATAATATGATGCGGCTCCGGCGCATAGTCTGTAATGCTCGTGAAAAACATATCTTTTTCAAAACTGTGCGAAATAACTTCCTCATCTGTTGTCCCTTGCCGGTAGGCAACATCAAAGTTGCCAAAACGCCCGATGGAAAGATGATACCCTATTTCGTTGTTACGAAATGCCTTGACCGCATTACGGAACCTCCGAAATAGTGAACGCAGTTGCCTTATGGGTTTGGAGCGAACTGATATAGGAGTCATGAGTCATCCCTTATAGATTTTATGTGTATCAATATGAACGTTTTTTATGTTTCTATACGAATAAATAAATATATAACAATATTATAAAAAATGCAATTATAAAAAATGGTATTATACTCTGTCATCATTCCTGCATATAACGCGCAGAACACAATCGGTCAATGCCTTGATGCATTAGATAAGCAGAATGTTCCTAAAATAAACTATGAGGTTATCGTAGTTGACGATGGTTCAACCGATGAAACGTCAGATATTGCACAGCGTTTTCCTGTGAGATATTTCAGGCAGTCAAATCATGGACCGGCCGTTGCGAGGAACAAGGGAGCTCGTGAAGCAAGTGGGGAGATCATTCTTTTTACAGATTCGGATTGTGTGCCCCTGCATAACTGGATAGAAGAAATGGTCAGGTCTTTTGATGACCAAACGGTTATGGCTGTAAAGGGAGCCTACCTGACAGAGCAGAAATCTTTAACAGCAAGGTTCGCCCAGGTTGAATTCGAAGAGAGGTTCGAGATGCTCAAAAAAGTGGAATCCATAGATATGATCGATACCTATTCCGCAGGCTACAGAAAATCCGTCTTTCTTTCCCTTGGCGGATTCGACCCGTCATTTCCCGTTGCCAACAATGAGGATACGGATCTTTCATATAAGATGTCTCATGCAGGCTTCAAAATGGTCTTCAACCCCAAAGCCATTGTTTATCATCTCAATCATCCGGATTCAATCAGGAAATATGCACGCCTTAAATTCTGGCGAGGCTACTGGCGTATGGTGGTCTATAAAAAATACCCGGATAAAATGTTCAAGGATTCTTACACCCCGCAAACCTTGAAGCTCCAGATATTATTCTCATTTTTGTTTCTGACCTGTCTGCCCTTTTGGTTTTTAACTCATTTTATGTTATATCCCCTGGTCGTTTCTTTAGTTTTTTTCATACTCTTTATGCTACCCTTCACCATGGTTGCCGTCAAACATGACATGGCCATTGCCGTGTTGTCGCCGTTCTTTCTTTTCTTGAGAGCGGTTTCACTGGGACTGGGCATCATCTGGGGGATCACATCGGAGAGAAGGAAGAGAAAGTAGCCTATGGCCAAGCCGAAAGATAAGAATCAGGTATTTAAAAGCGTTTGCAGGGGATGTCATGGCGGATGCGGGGCCATGCTACATGTCCAGGATGGCAAACTGGTCAAAGTCAGGCCTGACCCTGACTCGCCGATGAATCAAGGCTGGATGTGTATCAAAGGATTAACCGCCCCTGAGATCGTGAACCATCCTGACCGCTTGAAGCAGCCCCTGAAACGGAAAGGCAAAAGGGGCAGCGGCGAATGGGAAAAGGTTCCATGGGACGAAGTGCTTGATGAAATTGCCGGTAAGGTTGACGCAATCCGCAAAGAATCCGGTGCCGAATCCATAGCATTGGGGCAGGGGACCGGACGTCACCACTATATGCATGTGGTCAGGTTTGCAAATGCCCTTGGTACGCCGAACTGGTACGAGCCCGGGTTGGCTCAATGCTTCATTCCGAGGATTACAGCCAGCTTCATGACATACGGTGGTTTTGTAGTCGGAGATTATTACGGAGATGTCCAGCCAAAATGCATTATGTTCTGGGGGCACAATCCCCTTGTTTCGAGCGCAGACGGCGAACTCGCTATCGTTGCGCGAAGGGCACTGAACAAAGGCGCTGTAGGCATTGCCATAGATCCCCGGCGGTCGGAGACGGCAAAGAAATGCGATTTATGGCTGCCTATCAGACCCGGCACAGATGACGCCCTGGCGCTGGCGATGATCCACGTCCTTATCAATGAAGAAATATATGACAAGGAATTTGTAAACAAATGGACTCTCGGATTTGAAGAACTGAAAAAACATATCATTCCTTACACCCCGGAATGGGCGGAAAAAATTACGTGGATACCTGCATCTGATATCGTCAAGGCAGCGAGAATATATGCATCACATAAGCCGGCAATTCTTGACTGGGGCCTGGCAATCGAGCAGAACTGCAATTCACTTCAGACCGTAAGGGCGATTGCCATTCTGCGTGCATTAACCGGCAATATTGATATTCCGGGCGGAGACATCCTCGGGATGCATGTTATACGGAGCTATCCGACTCTTAAGAACAGACTTCCGGTCGAGATGTTCAAGAAACGGCTTGGTGCTGACACCTATAAGCTCCTGGGCGGCTGGCGTTCATATATGCCGTCAGCCCATATTCCGGCGTTGTTGAAAGCCATGAAAACAGGAGATCCCTATAAGGTCAGGGCATTATTGATATTTGGAAACAATGCATTGACGACGATTGCAAATCCAAGAGAAACCTACGAGTCCTTTCAAAACCTTGATCTTTTGGTGGTTACCGACCTTTTCATGACACCGACCGCTGCAATAGCCGATTATGTACTTCCTGCGGCATATTGGCCTGAAGTTGAACAGATCATCGCTTTTCCTCTTGTTGCTCAAAACCTGGTCATGGCACAGAAAAAAGTTGTTCAGGTCGGTGAGTGCAGGCAGGATGAATGGATCATGGATGAGATTGGCAGGAGACTGGACCTTCCTGAATCTGAAAAGACTTTAAGAGATATTATGGACTACCAGTTGGCTCCGATGGGAATAACATATGAGGAATTGCAGGAGAAAAATTTTGTCTATCCGCCTCACAAGTATAAGAAATATGATCAGGAGGGATTCAAGACACCAAGCCGTAAAATCGAATTATATTCCAAGACGCTTCAAAAAATGGGATATGATTCTTTGCCTGCTTATAGAGAGCCATCGGAAAGTCCTCTTCAAACACCTGAACTTTTGAATGAATTCCCTTATGTGCTGACTACCGGCAGCCGGCGGATTGAATTCTTTAACAGCGAGCAGCGGCAGGTGCCATCCTTGCGACGCCTCAGACCAGACCCGCAGGTTGAAATTCATGTAGAGACAGCTAAAAAGCATGGAATTGAAAATGGTGATTGGGTCAAAATCACATCGCCTCGGGGAAGTATACGAATGAAAGCCCTGGTTTCAGAAGATATCCGTCCTGATGTGGTCAATGTTGAACACGGTTGGTGGTTCCCTGAAGAAAAAGGACCGGATTATGGTGTATGGGAATCAAATGCCAATATCCTGACCAGTAGCGCCCCGCCATATGATCCTGCGTTCGGAACCTATCAGTTAAGAGGGCTCTTGTGTAAAATTGAGAAAGAGGAATGAATTTGAGTACCCGTCTGTTTCGGCTTGAGATGGAGGTGAGACACCGGATCGTTTTCTGAACTTATTTCTTATCTGACATAAAAAGATCAATACGACCGGAAAAGGGGCTTATGCCTCTTTTCCTTTTTTGTACGTCCGGCAGGGGCGATCTCACTTGGGAGTGAAAGTTTCCTGCGAGCCTGACAGGAGGACTGAGACACATTGCCGGAAGGGATCTTCTCCAGCGCATGAACCCGCAAATGCCCCAGCTCCCTATAACCCGTCAATAAAATCGGGGTCATCCCTCATGTTGACATGGTCATGACAGTGTTGTAGAGTGAGCTTCATGGAACAGAAGAAGGTCGGTTTTACCACCAGCATTCCCGTGGAAGTCCTCTTCGCGGCTGGCCGTATTCCAGTAGATCTGAATAATATCTTTATTGAGGACCCCGAAGCCGGTCTTCGTGTGGAAGAAGCGGAGACCAAGGGGTTCCCAAGAAATACCTGCGGATGGATCAAGGGGATCTATGCGGCGGCCCGAGTCCGGCATCTCTCCGAAATCGTGGCCGTGACCCAGGGTGACTGCAGTAACACACATGCCCTCATGGAGGTCTTTGAGGAAGAGGGGATACGGATCTTCCCCTTTGCCTTTCCCTACGACCGGGACCATGATCTGCTCAGCCTTCAGATTGAGAAGATGGTCGGGCATTTCGGCGCTGTATGGGCGGACGTGCGCAAGGTCAAGGAGGGGCTGGACCGGGTGCGGGAAAAGATCAGGCTGATCGACCGTGAGACCTGGGAGGGGAACCGGGTAACCGGGCAGGAGAACCATATCTATCAGGTCTGCTCGAGTGATTTCAGGGGAGACCCCCTGGCATACGAAAAGGATATCGACCGCTTCCTGCTGGGAATCCATGAGCGGAGGCCCTTTCACGACGGGCCCCGCATCGGGTTTATCGGCGTCCCACCCATCACGCGGGGAATCTATGACTTTATCGAAGAGGCCGGGGCCAGGGTGGTTTACAATGAGATCCAGCGCCAGTTTGCCATGCCGTACGAGACCGGGGACTTGGTGGAGCAGTACCTCCGCTACACCTATCCCTACAGCGTGTACGGTCGGATTGAGGATATCACGGCCCAGATCCGGCTGCGCGAGATCCAGGGGGTGATCCATTATGTCCAGGCCTTCTGCTTCCGGCAGATCGAAGACATCCTGTTCAGGAAAAAGCTGAATGTCCCGGTGCTGACCCTCGAGGGAGACAAGCCCGGGCCCCTCGACCAGAGGACCAGCATCCGGATCGAGGCGTTTCTGGAGATGCTTCAGGCGAGCCGTTCCTGCACGCCGGTTTTTGGAGGGTGAGTTGTCGTATTTACGAATCCTTTGTGCCGCTTTAGTGCTTCTTTGCTTTTTCCCCGGTACTGTTTCGGCGGGAAAGATCACTCAGGGCTCAGGGACCGGTGTCATCCTCAAAGGGGATGTAGAGGGAGCCAGAAACCGGGCCTTTGACAAGGCTTTGAGGAACGCGATCCGGGAGTCGGTCTACGGCGTCTTCGACTCTAAGGAACCTGCAGGCATGGACCAGGCTGTGGAGAAGATCCTCTCCACGGATCCGTTCTATTATATCGAGTGGTACCGGTTCGTCCTGGATGACCGTGAAGGCAACCTCTATAAGGTTGAGGTGGAGGCTTCTGTCTCTGAGAATAAGATCAAGAGACGGCTCTCGGATATCGGGCTGATCCGTAACCATGAGGCCATCCGGCTCGGGATACTGATAGCGGCCGGTATGGAGAGCAACTCTCTCATCGCGTTATTTCCAGGCGGGGGAGAGGACCTTACAGGTTTTGCGGCACAGCAGTACCGGGCAATGGGCTTTCAGGTCGTCGATGCTCCGGTTTCGGTCGACGACACGCCCGAGAGTTTTGAAAAGCTCCGTGAGAACAACCAGCTGACCGCTATTCAGGGCCGGCGGATCGGGGGTGATGTGGTGGTGCTGGGACAGGTCAAGATCAGCATGAAGGATAAGAGGGAGGACATGCAGCAGGCCCGAGGGTACCATGTGGACATCTGGGTCAGGGCCGTCCGTTCCAGGGATGCCGCACTGCTCGGCCTCAAAGAGGAGAGGTTCACCCTGGAGCAGAACCTGCCCGGGCCCATGCTCCGGCAGCAGGTCTACCAGCATTTGGATGCCCTGCTTGTCTCGCTCGGCAAGAATATCCGTGAGAATGCGAAGCAGGGGAATTAAGGTCAGGCACCCATTCGGGATCAGGAGGCAAATGGGTGTCTGGGCCCCATTTACAGAAATATTCTTGACAATCTAAACGGAATTCATTATTTTATATGATTCTGATAGTTCGGGGCGGTGTAGCTCAGCCGGTCAGAGCATACGGCTCATATCCGTAGAGTCGCTGGTTCGAGTCCAGCCACCGCCACCAGTCTTCGTTCGAAACGTAGTGAGAACGAAGACTGTCACGGCGCAGTCACGAGACGAAGCCGGACTTTGAATTCAGATTGAAATTAGCGAATCGTTTCGAACTTCGCCTTGGCAGGCCAATAAGTACCTGAAAAACAAACACATTTGAATTAATCATGGATTCATTCCAGTATGTCTACATCCTGGTCAGTGAGTCTGACCCGCACCGGCATTACACGGGACATACACAAGACCTGGAAGAACGTCTCCTGGCACACAATAGCGGAAAAGTACCGCACACAAGAAGATATCGTCCATGGATAATTAGCACTTAGGTAAACCCCCGGCTCTGCCGGGGGCAGTCAGACCTGGGCTGGAACAACACGTAGTTATGGCATTAACCGAGCCGAAGGGAGCGTGCCGCCTGGGTACCTTATTCATGACCAGATTCTAAACAATTGGCTCCTCCTGGGTTCCTGGCCTGCTGACCGGCAGTTAGTTGCGGCGGTACCAGTTCCAGAACCGTCGACTATTTACCTGCTGGGCCTTGGAGCGTTAGGTTTAATTCTCCGGAGGAGGTAAAGACAGACGTTAGAAGGAAAAAATAAAAAAGCAAAGGTATAAATAACCGAATTAGGCCTGTGGTTCGCCAAAATTAGATCCACAGAAAAAATACCAGTATCCAGACCTTCCAATCAGACAGTTTTTACGCCCGGGTTGAGAACGCGTGCAGGTTGGAATGGAATTGTGATGTTGAATATTTGAATCGAATGATGGAGGAAGGCGAAGAACGCAGTAGGAAGACACATCTCCCCATCCGAACTTGGGAAGCTCAAGTGTCGAAGAAAAAGTAACTCGGACGAAAAGCCTACGCAGCTTTCCGCCACTCATACTTATGATGAAGCCCGCCCAGTTTGGGAAAGGCAATCACTTGGGAAGATTCTGACGGCTTCGCCTGGACCTTCCGACCCATCGGTGTATTCCTATCCAGTGCGAGATGGCAGCGATCATGATTGTAGTATTCAACGTACTCATTGAGTAGACGAATTAGATGTTCTTCACTGAAGATGATCACATGGTTGAGAAGCTCTGATCTTGTTTTTGAATAGAATTCTGATAATTTTAAGCATAATTATGAAGAGACGTGTCGTTTGCCAAAAGTGCATCCACAGGTAAAGGACCAGTATCGCGGCTTACCTCTCCCTCTCCCCCTTCATATACCGGGCTATTTCCCTCCCCACCGTATCCCCATAAATCTCGCGTAAGTCCTCCGTCTCAATCCAGAAGTACCGTTCAAAGGCCTTGTTGGTCGAATGCATGGTCGCCCTCTTGATCTCCTCAGGCGTCCTGTATTTTTTAAGAGCAATGGCCGATCTGTGCCGGCTTGCCTTCGGGAAGGGATCTCACCATCTCCATAATTTAAACCCTTGACAGCCCATATCAGGTCTGGTAGTATTTATTCATACCAGACGATCCTTGCTTAGGAGCTATTATTATGGGGACTGCAGTAAAGAAAACCATTTCTCTTCCTCCGGAACTTGTCGAACTGGCGGAGGAGATTGCCCGGCATGAAGGAAAGACCTTGAGCGGGGTCATACAGGACGCTCTCCGGTTGGTTCGCATGGAACGACTCCGAGGTGAGTTCAGGGGAATGCAGAATTATTGGAGCCGTAAGGCCAGAGACAAAGGTATTCTCACCGAAAAGGAGTTGAAGCGTTATCTCAAGGGTCCCAAGTGAGAGTGGTTTTTGATACCAATATATTTGTCTCCGCCCTCGTAATCCCCGGCGGGCGTGCCGATGATGCCATGCAGAGGGTGATTGAGGAGACAGATCAATTGATTCTTTCGCGAGCCATCATCCATGAACTCCTGACCGTGCTCTCCAGAAAATTTGACCGTGACAAGGAAGAGCTTGCCCGTGTCGCGGTCTACCTTTTCGAGATCGGCGAACGAGTTGAACCGAAAAAGCAGATCAGTGTATTGGAGGATGAGGCAGACAACAGGATTTTGGAATGCGCAATCGCCGGCAAAGCGGATGTCATTGTTACCGGTGATCGGGCAATGCTCAGGTTGGGTGAGTACGAGGGGATTAAAATTATCAACCTAAGCCAGTATCTGCAAACCACTTAGCCTTGAAGTGCGTAATACATACCGGACAGTCTGAGAAATCCTTAGAAAAAAAAGAGGGATAGGCTACTTTTTGTTCTTTTGCTTTTTGGTTTCCATTGACATATACACATTAATTATGTATTTTATGTGTATTAAATGCCGGAGGGTTAATCATGGCAAGAACAAATATTGAGCTGGATGATGAACTGATTAAACAAGGGCTGAAGGCCACCAAGCTGAAGACCAGGAAAGAATTGGTCCACTATGCTTTGAAAGAACTTATCCGGCGGAAGAAACGTAAAGGCCTTCTTGAATTTGAAGGAAAGGTGATCTGGGAAGGGTCACTGGACCGTATGAGAAGAAGCCGCGTATGATTCTTGTGGACACAAGTGTCTGGATTGATTTTCTGGGAGGAAGCCGTTCTTCTCATAGAAAACTACTTCATGCTCTAAGAAGCACGATTGACTGTATGATTGCCGTTGTGGCCCTGGAAAACGGGGTTGCATTGCTCGCAAAGGACAGAGATTTTCAATCCATCGCAGAGGTTGAGCCCCTTGTCCTGGTTGCGGTGTGAATCTTGAGTGAGTTTCTATCGGGTTGAGTGAGGCAGGAGGTTGATATCGCGATGAATCAATCGATTTCCGGTAAGCGAATTAAAGTATTGCCAGTCCTTATTGAAAATTGCTACGGCTTGGATCTGACGGCTGCCCTGCTCTTCACCCAAGACGGGGATAGGGGGACTATAGGATGTCCCCTCCCGTCAAAGTATTTCCCGAATTCGTTCCTCCATTTCATGGTAATGAAATAATCTATCATATTCCACCATGCCGGCCAAAGCTCTTGATTGCACCTTTATGTTTTTCTCTTCAAGAATGGCAACGGGGTTCAGGCCGCCGATGACGATGGCCCCCAATCTCCCCTCTATCACTGGAATTTCCAATAGAGGTTGTCCTGGCCAGCCGATCATCAAAAAGCCTCCCAGCCCCACATCCTTGAGTTTCTGCATCAGCGCTAAAATACTATCCCGGCTATCCGCCGGCACTTCCCTGAAGCCCACTCCTATACGGCCGTTCCCGGTTTCGGTCGCCCCGGAGTAATCAGTCATCCCGCTTCTGATGAATACTTCAAGGGGGTCCAGGCTGGTCCCATCATACTTGATGATCTCCACAAATCGTGTGGGTTTGTGATCCCGAAGCTCCAGTAAGCCGCCGAAACTTGAGTGGGTGGGAATACCCTGGGCCAGAAGAATGCCGTTCAGCGTTATGGAACAAACGGTGCCGAGCCCCACCATATTTTCTGGAATGATGATGTCCCCCACCCGTTCACCCGGCCTGAGAAGTGCCATCATGGTTCCCATGGCATACCCCGCCTCATAAACCCGCTGGATCAGCGGGCAAAGCTGGAGAAGCTGGTCGGCATCGAAGATACTGACATTAACAATGACCGTCCCGCTTTTCTTATAAAGATCGAAACTCATCCGGTAGGTCAACTGATCGATCTTGGCGGTCAGAAAGCCGACCTTGTCGAAGACTCTTGCATTGCCCAATTCCTTAAGGCCCAACTCTGTAATGACCCGGCCTTTTTTGCCAAGGTTTTTGGTCAGGCCTCTACGGTCCAGGTCCTTAAAATAATACCGGACCGTCCGCTCGCTGACCTCATGTCCCATGGCCTGGAGGTTCTCCATCAACTTGGAACTGGTGAGCGGTCCTTCCGCTTTCTGCAAAAGCCGCAAAATAGACAGCTCTTTTTTTTCTGTCTTTTCACTCATAAAAAGAAAATACCTGATCCGGCGATTATTTTCAAACAAAAAACGGAAATTTTGCCGCAACCTTTGAGATACAAAGATCCAGGCATTCTACTCCTCTTCTGTTTGAAGCGTTGAAAAACTCTTCCATAAAAGCGAATCTGTGTCAGGTTCGGCCAACGGCATGCTGGTGAAAGCGATATCTTATTCGGTAAAATTGCCGTTAATGATAGGAAGTGAAAAGATATCATGAATCAAGACGTGCCACGGTAGAAATGTGCGTGCAGGCCATTTTTAGGGTTTTTTATATTGACTACCCAATAGCTTCCTAATAATATTGGTAATCCATTGCCACATAATCCGGGTAAAATAGACAATACATTTCCTGGGCAGGATGAAACCTGTGTCAACAGACTTTTTACTAAACCTATTCGATAAGGAGGTGCTATAGGTCACATCAAGAGTGTTTTGCGGCAAGTCGTTTCAATTTCTAACATAGGAGGAGGAACAAAATGAATTTGCAACAACCCAACGCCAATGATGCAACACAAACCTTTAACAGATCAAAGAGTGTGAGTCCCATGAGCGGGATTTGTACGAGATGCATGGACGGATGCAGAGGCAATTGTGAAATATTCAAAGCCACCTTCCGTGGACGTGAACTGATCTATCCGGGCCCCTTTGGCGAAGTGACCGCCGGTGGGGACAAGAATTATCCTGTGGATTATTCCCACCTGAATATCCATGGCTATGCCCTGGGGGCCAAGGGTCTGCCCAAGGGCGTGAAAGGAGATCCGGATACGGCCCGTTTCCCTTCTGTCAACACCGAGACGGAATACGGCTGGACCAAGAAAGTCAAGATGAGTCTTCCCGTGTTTACCGGGGCTCTGGGTTCGACAGAGATCGCCAGAAAGAATTGGGAGCATTTTGCCGTGGGCGCTGCATTAAGCGGCGTCACCATTGTCTGCGGGGAAAATGTCTGCGGCATCGACCCCAAGCTGATACTGGACAGTAAGAATAAAGTCAAAGAAGCTCCGGACATGGACAGGAGGATCGAGAATTACAGGCGTTACCACAGGGGCATGGGCGAGATACTCATTCAGATGAATGTGGAGGACACGCGTCTGGGCGTGGCCGAATATATCATCAACAAACACGGGATCGAGACCATAGAGCTGAAATGGGGACAGGGTGCAAAATGCATCGGCGGTGAGATCAAGGTCAACTCTCTGGAACGGGCCCTGGAACTCCAGAAGAGAGGGTACATCGTCACACCCGATCCCTCGGACCCTGTTAACCAGGCGGCCTTCAAGCAGGGTGCGCTCAAGGAGTTCGAACGTCACAGCCGCCTCGGTTTTATCGAAGAAAAAGAATTCTACAAAGAAGTGACGAGACTCAGAAAATTGGGATTCAAGAGGATCACACTCAAGACCGGGGCCTATGGCCTTCGGGAGCTTGCCATGGCCATCAAGTGGTCTTCCAAGGCAAAGATCGACCTTATCACCATAGACGGAGCCCCCGGCGGGACCGGAATGAGCCCCTGGAGAATGATGGAAGAGTGGGGAATGCCTTCAATCTATCTGCATTCTGCAGCCCATGAATTTGCAAAGCACATCGAGAAAAAAGGAGATAGGGTTCCGGACCTGGCCTTTGCCGGCGGTTTCAGCTCCGAGGACGGGATCTTCAAGGTCCTGGCCATGGGAGCGCCTTATGCCAAGGCGGTCTGTATGGGAAGGGCGCTGATGATTCCAGGTATGGTCGGAAAGAATATAGAGAAGTGGATGAAAGAGGATAACCTCCCGAAAACGGTCAGTGAGTACGGAAAAACCAAGGAAGAAATCTTTGTCTGCTATGAGCAGGTGAAAGATCTGGTGGGCAGCAAAGAAATCGAGAAGATCCCTCTCGGGGCGATCGGAATATACAGCTATTCAGACAAACTCAAGGTAGGTTTACAACAGCTCATGGCAGGCGCACGCTGTTTTAACACATCTTCCGTTTCCAGGACGGATCTCATGTCCCTGACAGAAGAGTGCGCCAAGGTCACGGGGATCCCTTATCTCATGGAATCGTACCGCAAAGAGGCCATGAAGGTGCTGAACTCTTAAATCATTGCACAGATGCCGGAATCTTGCGGGGAAGGTGGCGGGGCGCCATCTTCCCCGCAAAAAAATCCGCTCCGTCTTTTCCGCGGACAGCCATGGCATGGGATAATCAGGATCTTATTCTTTAATTATTAACGGGGTCATAAAATAGGTTACATTTCAATGTGGCACCTAAGGAAGCATCCCCCTTTGGGAAAGGGGGATTGAGGGGGATTTTCTAATTTTATGCTCCCCGTAGTAAATTCCCGAAGAAAACGTTATGCCCTATTTCGCCTATTCAGGAAAAAAGAAAATCCCTATTCATTTACAAAACAATCAGAACGTGGTTTTTCTTCGCCCTCGTCATGCCTTATCCGGAGCATCTTCCTCTCTCCATGAATCTCTGAAACTTTTTTTCCAAGTGAACAGCAAACGATTTGCAGGCAATAAAGTCTGTATCGTCCTTCCTGACAACACCCGGGATTTCTATGCCGCAAAGACCGTCAGGCCTCTTGCCGGACACCTCCGAAGGCTCTCTCAAGAGGTGGACAGTATCATCGCGTTGGGACTTCACCGGAGGCTGGGGAAAAAGGAATTGACCGGTTTTCTGGGTAAAGGCTTCATCAAAGAACAGAACGTTCTGCAGCATTCCCCGGACCAGGTCACGTCCCTGGGCAGGATCAACGGGGTACCGGCCACCCTGAACAGGAGACTCTTTTCCTATGATATCATCTTTACCGTTGGTGTCGTGGAACCCCATCTCTATGCCGGGTTCAGCGGAGGGGTCAAGGGCATCGCCATCGGACTGGCCGGCGAGAAAACCATACTCCATACACACTCCGTGGACTATCTTTCCCGGAAAGGGGTGAGCGTTTCGAACATCAGGGCCAATCCCTTTCAGAAATTCCTTTGGGAAGTATCCAATAAACTTGAGAGGCCGGTCTATTCCCTGAACATCGTGAACAATCTCAACAAAGAAATCGCCTTCTATTCTTTGGGAAGAGCAAAAAAATCTTTCCATGACGCGGTCAGATACGCCAGGAAAATCTATTCCTGCCCTGTCAATCAGCCGGTCAGAGCATACGGCTCATATCCGTAGAGTCGCTGGTTCGAGTCCAGCCACCGCCACCATTCCGCGTTCGATCAACTCAGTGAGAACGAAGACTGTCACGGCGTAGTCGTAAGACGAAGCCGGACTTCGAATATAAAATCAGTATAACGAATCGTTTCGAACTACTCCTTGGCAAGCCAATAAGTACACGCAAACAAACACCTTTTAATTAATCATGCACGCTTTCCACTATGTCTACATTCTGGTCAGCGAATCTGACCCGTCCCGGCACTATACCTGGCTTACCCAGGATCTCGATGCCCGCCTCCTGGCACACAATAATGGACAAGTACCGTACACAGCAAGATATCGTCCGTTATAAATATCCATGGATATTCTAATAGATTTCCTGATTTATCATGATTTATGGCTATTTTATTAATAATTTAATTTTTTTCGCGACTTTTGCCTTCCAAATGTTACTTTTCATAACAGATCATTATGGCATCTAAGACAGCATTTTTGTTTTAAAGCTTTGATCATTAATCCAACAGAGAAGGAGAGTGCAATGGAACAGAACGTTTTCAGGAGAAGGATTTTACCCGTATTGACCGCACTATTTTTGGTTTTTGGGCTGACCGCCTTATCGCACGCAGTACTCATTGTTTCGGAACCCGTACCAGGAGAGTTTGTTGTTCTCGATGAAGACACCAACCTCATGTGGGTCCAGGATGCAAACCTGGCCATGACATTGGGTGATGATGCAGACGGCATCATGAACTGGGCTACAGCCATGGGCTGGGCCGATGGTCTTTCTTATGCAGGCTACGATGACTGGCGACTGCCTTCTGCTCTGAATTCAGACGGCTCTGGTCCTTGCAACGGCTACGGCTGCTCAGACAGCGAAATGGGGCATCTCTTCTACGTCGAGGGAGTCACCTCTTCTTCACCGTCTCCCTTTACCAACGTGCAGTCCCCCTACGTCTTGAGTACGGAGCTTAATTCTTACTTCGTGTGGCACTTCTATATGTACGGCCTCCAGAACACCTACTATACAGACAGCAACGTCTACTATGCTTGGGCTGTTCGTTCAGCTGATGTAGCCGCCGTTCCTGAGCCGGGCACGCTATTTCTTTTGGGTACCGGTTTGTCAGGGCTGGCACTGTTCAGAAAGAGGGCGAAGCGGCTGCATGGATGATCATGGGTGATTTGGTGATTTGAGTTATTCGGTTATTTTGGTTTAGGGGGGGGTGCAGGGTGGCCCTCCTGTTTTGGTCCTTGCCGCAAGATCTTTACGGGCTTGGTGGTTCCAGTGACAACATCGAGTTGGATAATATTCAGTTCAGCCAATCCGCCGCTATCCCTGAGTCCTCCACCCTTCTTCTGGGAAGCGGCCTGTTTGGATTGGCGGGAGCAGGGTACCGGAGACGCCGGGGATAGAGTAATCAGTTATCGGGAAAACAGTTTTTATTGGTTATCAACACGAGCCAGGAGCAGACTTGGGTATAATGTTTTCCGGTTCATGACCCTTGACTTCCTCCTTGGGAAGGGTGTATAGATTTTAGAATAAAGTATACTGGCAGGAGGAATAAGTAAACTCCGCACTGGGAGGGTACAAAAAGAAAGGAATTGATTATGAAAGTAATAAGAAGCTGGATGAAGGTAATTGTTGGTATCTTTATGCTCGCAGGAATTAACACGCAAGTCTTCGCTGCCGAACCACCCGCTACACTCTGGGCGGTGACCTACGGTGGAACTTCCTACGACTACGGCTACTCAGTCCAACAGACCACCGATGGCGGCTATATCATTGCAGGATATACCTCTTCCTTCGGCGCAGGAAAGTTCGATGTCTATCTGATCAAGAGCGATGCTTCAGGTCATGAGGAGTGGAGCCAGACCTATGGTGGAGATAACTCCGAA
>CAKKPE010000035.1:73658-78216 GCA_919901565.1 bacterium | reverse complement strand
CGATGCTTCAGGTCATGAGGAGTGGAGCCAGACCTATGGTGGAGATAACTCCGAAGTGGGCTACTCAGTCCAACAGACCACTGATGGCGGCTATATCATTGCAGGATATACCTATTCCTCCGGATCAGCCGGCAGCGAGGTCTATCTGATCAAGACCGATGCTTCAGGTCATGAGGAGTGGAGACAGACCTATGGTGGAACTATCGACGACGACTACTACGGCTACTCCGTCCAACAGACCACCGATGGCGGTTATATCATTGTAGGAAAGACCTCCGACTACTGGGGAGAGTGGTCGTATATCTATCTGGTCAAGGCCGATGCTTCAGGTAATGAGGAGTGGAGCCGGACTTATGGTAACGGTTCGTACGAGTACGACTACGGCTCCTCAGTCCAACAGACCACTGATGGCGGTTATATCATTGCAGGAGAGACTTGGCCCTCAGGAAACGGTGATGTCTATCTGATCAAGACCGATGCTTCAGGTCATGAGGAGTGGAGCCAGACCTACGGTGGAACTTCCACCGACCACGGCTACTCAGTCCAACAGACCACCGATGGCGGCTATATCATTGCAGGAAACAGCGGCGGGGATGTCTATCTGATCAAGACCGATGCAGAGGCTGTAATTGCCCTTCTCACACCCCGTGATGGCGCAAGTATACCTGCATCGCCGCCTGCATTATTTTCATGGCAGGCCGATGCCTCTTATCAGTTTAAGATACAGTTTTCTTCCACATCGTTATTTCCACATACCTCTTCCACGCTAAGCTTTCCTCTGCATGGGTGGATGACCGATACCTCCACCCATACCATTTCCCAGTGGCACCGATTATGGGGCATGGTCGGGAATATTGCTGAGATAAACGGAATCGTATACTGGAGAGTGATTGGTAAAAGCGCTCCTCAAGCGCCCGGAGATAAAAGTGAGGTCAGGAGTTTTACTATTGCTCCGTAATTTGGTACAGGCTTTAAAGCTGGAACTGCAGTTAATGAGTTAGGGACAACCTCTTTATTTTATTATAGTACATGAGAAGTGTCCGCATGCAATTTTATTGGTTATCAACATGAACCATGAGCAGCAAGTCCCTATTGGAAGCGCAGCTTCTAATGGGGACTTGCCTCCCGGGCTCTAAAAATCTATTCGATATCCAGCAGTCCAGAAGTAGCCCCGTGTTTTTTCTTCCTCGTTGGTTTCGGAGAACTTGTCAGTGGCCCACTCGTAGCCGGCTTCGAGTTCAAAGTGATAGCGCTTTTTGAAACGGTACTCCGTTCGAAATGATGGGCGGATTTTCAGTTGTTCGTCATTGTTTTCCTTGTTCTGACGGTAATCGACCCGGAATCTTGGATTGATCCGCCATTCCCTTCCTAATGGATAACGGGTATTCAGGTTCATCGAAGTGGTATTTGAGGTGCTGGCATCGGCGTAGCTCATCCCGATAATCGCTATATCGCCTTCCTTGATCAGGCTGCTCCCGATCAACTGAATGGAATAACGGGATTCCGTCCCTGTCCCGGGGACGGCCTCCACGCCGCCTGAGGCTTTGGTGCTCGACATCTTCGATAATGTGGCGTCTCCGCTGATCAGCAGTTTTTCATGAAGGGGCCGCGACAAACCCAGGGTATAGGTACGCAGGGTTGCCGTACGATCTTCGGCCAGGGCCCGAACCTCATCTTCGCTGAAGGTCTTCAGGAGATCGGCAATGGATTCCACCCCCTCCTGTCCCTGAAGGGCGTTGCTCGTGGTCAGGATCGGGCTCTTGCGGGAATCCAGGGACATGGTGAGCGTGGTTTTATCCGGCAATGTCCAGTTCCCTGTTGCGATCAGAATGTTGAGGGCCTGGTAGGAGATGTCGTAATCCATAAGGCTGAAAAAGGAACGGTAGGGGTCGAAATAGCGGACTTCACCACCCAGGGCCTGACGGTCTGTGATCCCGTTGACTTTCTGATCGATGATGAACGTATTGAAATTCCAATGGTCTGCCAAGGGCCCCAGTTCCAGACTCAAACCGTTGAAATGCTTGTCGCTCTCGATACTCATGATGGAGGAGGACTGCACCGGGAAGCCCGAAACCGCGTTTACAGTCAAGGGTGAGAAGGGCTGATAGCTTAACAGGCCTCCGTCGAACCGGCCGAGCACTCCGCCTCTGCTGCCGGACTGGCGCCCGATTCTTCCGGATAGATGTCTTTCCCGATCGAGGGCATCGATGTAGAATGCACTCAGGCGTGAGTTGTCATCGGTTTCATCAAGAAAATCCTTATCGTACCCACCGATAAACATAGAACGGATATCGTAATGGTCACTGCGCATCCGGGTATTGACATTCAGATCGGAGCTCAGAGCGGACTGGTTGACGGTCTTGTCTGCGAGGTCGGTATAGCTTTCATCACGGTTGTAAAATTGGGAGAAGCTTCCGTAGAAATCCTTTTCCCACCCGGATTCTTCCTTGGTCTTTCTGGCCTGGCGAAGTTTTTCCTGGGGTTTTTCCCTGGCGGTGAGAAATCCGGCCAGACGCTGGCGCACGCGTTCGGCCCCCTCTCCCTTGGGGTAGAGTTGAAGGTATTTATCATATTCGGCTTTGGCATGCGCCAGTTGTCCATTGCGCTCCCGTGCAAGGCCCATGAGTTCCTGTGCTTCCTGCAGGAACCGGTGGCCCGAGACCTGCAGAATCTTGGTGTAAAGCTGGATTGCCCGCTGGAGATCGCCTGCGGTCATAGCAACCTTGGCCTCGTCCATAAGGGGCTGCATTTCCTGGTCTGCAGGTGTGAGGGACATTTTGTCGCCTACGGCCTGGTCCACGGGAGCGGCGGGTTTTTTCACGCCGGGCTTGTCTTGAAGTGCGGGCCCGGTTTGATTCAGGGCGCCGGGTTCAGCCGCTGCCTCGGCTGGTGATCCTGCGTTCAGAGAGGGGAGTATCCTCCTGGCGGACGTTCCATCCACGCGGGTCACCCAGGCATCGGGGAATCTCGGTTTCAGGGAATCCATAACCTGTTCGGCGGCCTGCTGGCTGGGGAAAAAGCCGAGGCGTAACCGGTGCCAGGTCTTTCCCTGCTTGTCGAAGCGGCTGGTATAGAGCCGATAGTTCACTGGAATGCCCGATTTGTCCAGGGTCAAAGGATCAATGGGTTCCAGTGATGAGATCAGATTGATCGCATAGTAATAGGAGGTCCCTGCTGCAGGAGGGGTCTCTGCCGTGGAGGGGGCGCCTTTCTGAAGATCCGCTTCTTCTTTGTCATCCGCCGTGGGAGGAGAGGAGGGCTGCTGCACTTCTATTCCGGTTCCCTCACTTTTATTTAGGGGAGAAGAAGGAGGCTTGTCAGTCATCTCCATAGGGATGGTAATGACCAGGCTCATGAGATCGCTTCCGCTCAGGACGCGAAAAGTAACAGTCTCACTAAAGCGGAATATCAGGTTTACTCCGCCCGGAGTCCCCTCTTCATACGAGATTTCGAATAGCGGGACGGAACTGGAGGGTTTCCAGCGGAGTGTTTCATGGGTGATCAGATCGTCCATGTTTATGTCTGATCCCGGAACCGGCTTCAGCAGAATCTGAAGCACATTCCCTTTGCCGGCCGGGGTGTGGGTGACGTACTGCAATGGGATATTGAACTGGATATGGATTCGGGATTCTTCTGCTTGAGACTCTATCTCCACAGAATCGATGATACGGGTTCCTGCCCGTGCCATGAGTGGATGCAGTGCAAGAAGCATCAGGCACACCAGTGCTGGAAAACAGACATAATGGGAAAAGAATTCATTCTTCATTGAGATGCTCCTTTGCGCATTCTACAGCCGGGTGTCCCCGTATGGTTGATTGCAGCCTTGTATATCATCATTACCATTCCTTGGATTTTGCATTGTGCTCGGGGGTACTCTGATGGCAAGTGCCGGCACAGTTCCTCAGCGAGCTGACGGAGGCGTTCTGATGGTGACTCGGTTCGTAATCATTTGCGTGGCAGCCTGCGCAATCCGGTTGATAGGCTGGAGACGGCCATGGAATGGTCTGGCTATTGCTGGTATGGCAATTCATACAAATGAGTTTCGACCCGTGGTCGGGATAATAGGATGAAGTATGTGAATAGGCCGTGGTAGGGATCCAGCTGCTGGTGCTGTGACATTCGTCGCATTGCAATGAGGTTACAAAATGCGTAACCGGTTTGCCGGTGGCCGTGGTGCCATTGTGACAGGTGGAACAAGACCCGGCCGCATTGGTGTGGTCAAAACTTGCCGGGACCCAGGCCAGAGTCGTATGGCAGTTATCGCAGGGCGATGAGGTCTGGACATGGTTACCGGGCTTCCCGGTGGCCGTGGTCCCGTTGTGGCACGTGGAACAGGCTGCGGTCACGTCACTGTGGTCCATATTCGCCGGCACCCAGGCATTGGTGGTATGGCAGTCATCGCACGTATTCGTACTTTGGATGTGATTGCCCGGCTTCCCGGTGGCCGTGGTCCCGTTGTGGCACGTGGAACAGGCCGCGGTCGTGGCACTGTGGTCCATGTTAGCCGGCACCCAGGCATTGGTGGTATGGCAGTCATCGCACGTATTCGTACTTTGGA
>CAKKPE010000035.1:73486-73558 GCA_919901565.1 bacterium | reverse complement strand
TGTGATTGCCCGGCTTGCCGGTGGCTATGGTCCCGTTGTGGCAGGTTGAGCATGCCGCGGTGGTAGAGCTGT
>CAKKPE010000035.1:0-73386 GCA_919901565.1 bacterium | reverse complement strand
TGTGGCAGTCATCGCACGTATTTGTGCTCTGGATGTGATTGCCCGGTTTACCGGTTGCCGTGGTCCCGTTGTGACACGTGGAACACGCCGCGGTGGTGGCGCTGTGGTCCATGGCTGCAGACCCCCAGGTGTTGGTGGTATGGCAGTCGTCGCATGTGTTCGAGCTCTGGATATGGTTGCCCGGTTTACCGGTGGCTGTGGTCCCGTTGTGACACGTGGAACACGCCGCGGTGGTGGCACTGTGGTCCATGGTTGCGGATACCCAGGTATTGGTGGTGTGGCAATTATCGCATGACGATGAGGTCTGGATATGGGCAGCTGGCTTGCCGGTTGCCGTGGTCCCGTTATGACAGGTTGAGCAGGCAGCGGTCACGGCGCTGTGGTCCATGGTTGCAGACCCCCATGTATTGGTGGTATGGCAGTCGTCACAGTTGTTCCCGCTGGAGATATGCGTAGCTGGCTTGCTTATGGCCGTGCTGCCGTTGTGGCAGGCAATGCATCGGCCGGCAGTCTCCGGCGTGTGCACAAACCTGGCCTCGGACCAGTTTCGGTCATTATGGCATTGATCACAATCGGCTTCGGTCTTTATGTGATTGATCGGTTTGGGAGAGGCATTCACCTGTCCGCTCTCTGTGTGGCAGGCTGCGCAGCGGGCAGGCGTGCCTCGGAAAACACCGCGCACATGACAGTTTTCGCAGGGGATCCGCTCGTGGCCCCCTCTGAGCTCAAATCCTGTCTTCAAGTGATCAAACTTAGAGGGTTCTTTTTCCGCTGTTCCGGCTTGCGAACTTATGGACAGACAGATACAAAAGGCCCATATGACCGCAAGGCCTGTGCCCATGGCTCTCAAAATCTTAATGGTTCTCGATCTAAATGTCTGTTTCATAGGGTACTCCTGACTTCATGGTCCATAATAAGGATCTCTTTAAATGATTTGGTGTTGTGGCAGTGTTGACAATATTGTCCAAAACGCCCCCGGTGTTCGTCCTCCTCCATGTGACAAGCGAAGCAGGCCATGGGCTCGCGAAGATTGTCCAGGGCAGTTCGTTGGTGACAGGCATGGCAATCCAGTCCTTGATGGGCCCCATCGAGTTTGAAGCGGGTCTGGGAATCGTGGTCGAACCTCCAGAGACTCCAGCCATTGGGGTTGTGGCAGGGCCCGCATTGGGTTCCGAAACGCTGCTTATGGTAGTCATCTGATTCATGGCACTTGATGCATTCAGCCGGGGCATCCTCGTAGGCTGCAGACACATGGCATTCTTCGCAGGCAGCTACGGCATGAAGACCGATGAGGGGAAATCTGGTCAGATCATGATCAAAGAAGATCTCGGATCTCCAGCCCTGCTGGTTGTGACAGCGCTCGCACTGTGTCCCCTCCTGACCCTTGTCTTTATGCACATTATCACCCTTGTGACACCCGTAACAGGTCAAGGGGATCTTCTCGTTGTAAAGAGTCCCTTTGTGGCACTTGTTGCATTCAACCTGGCGGTGTTTGTGCGTAAGCTGGAATTTGGTCTTGTTGTGATCAAAGATTGAACGGTTCCAGGCGGTGACCGGTCTGGCTCGATCCGGGATCGGGGCCGGCAGTATTCCTCTTTCCTCCGTTGTATGACAGGCCTCGCACTTTCTGCCGTAACGGCCGTTGTGGCGGTCATCCATCCTGTGGCAGACGAAGCAATCTCCTGGCGTCTTGCCCCACCGTTCACCGGGATGACATTTGTCGCAGGAGGCTTTTTTGTGCTTGCCTTTTAATGGGAATTTGGTTTTGTCGTGGTTGTAACGTGTTTTGCTCCAGGTCTCCTCTTCGTGGCAGTCCGCGCATTTGTCTCCAAGCTGACCGCGGTGCTGATCATGGTCTTTGTGGCAGTCAATGCAGTGGGAAGGTGCATCACTGTACCTGAATGAGGGTACGTTTCCGCGGCGGTCCCTTTTTCGGGCTTCAGGATTTTTGTATTTTTCATTGTGACATCCGGAACACGGCGCCTTTACGTGGCCTCCCTTGAGTTCAAAATCCGTAATCCTGTGGTCGAAGAGTTCCCTGTCCAGCATGACTATGTCTGTGCTCCGCCCCTTGTGGTCCGTATGGCAGTGCTTGCATTCTGTGTCATGAATCCCTGTCTTGCGCCCATGGAAACCCGTACCCTTGTTGATATCATCGCCCACTTCCTTGTGACAGGAGAGGCATAGCCGCTGTTGTGACGTCTTGCTGAAGGGCTCGTGGCAGCGGCTGCACTCTTCTTCGTACCTGGCATGGCCCTGGATGACCTCGCCGGGCATCACGAGCCGCTCGACTGGAGCGGCGTCTACTTCTGTGTACTTCCAGAAGCCGAGCAAAAGTGCCAGGACCACGCACATAAAATATCTTCTTGTTGTAAGTGTATGTTTCATCATCAATACATATGCACCGCGAGGACATGGACGACCCCGGCAATGATCAGTAAAATAAACAAGGGAAGATGGAACACATGCCACAGGCTGAAAAGTCTCTCAAAAAAGCAGAACCGCGTGATCTTCAGGACCATGCCCAGGTGGGCTGAAATGCGGCCCCGCGCTATCCTTCCCTGCCTCCGTTTCTCGCGTGCGGGCCATCCTGCACGTTTGGCCACGACCTTCAGGGCTCGCCTCAGCCCCCATCTGAGGGAAAATTGCATCCATCTCGTCCAGATACCGATGGTCAGGATGCGGACCACACTGTGTATGAGACCGCTGGGAGGTGTCAGAGCACTGGACTCAAATTGCAGCAATTGGTGTTTCAGATCGGGGGCATAACCGAATATGTATCCCAGGCTGCTCCTTTTAATTTCCATTTCTTTTTGCAGGTCCATAAGCGTGATCTGTTTTCCATATAACCCATAGTGGATCTTGGTGTAAAAATAACGGCCCACGAGTCCGCTGCCCGCCACCATCAGCATGGAGAAAAGCACGACATTGCTGTTCATGGAACCCATGTGAAAGTTGCAATGAAAGAGTATGAAGGCTGGTCCAAGAATACCCAGGACCATGTGTGACTGAAACCAGTACTTGGCCGGTCCCCAGTTCTGCATGAAGCGCATTTTCTTCCGGAGCGGGTACAAGAGAAGAAGAAGCATCATCACGGAGCCTGCAATGCCCAATGCATAGCCTGGGCCCGACTCCGAAGTCAGATATTCCTGGTCCCGCATCCTCCATCCCAGGACGAGCGACAGGACCACAGCAAGGAAGAAGATAAATCCGGAAACACGCGCAGTCGGGGCTGCATGGAGATCGCCGGAAGCAGGGGCAGGGGACTTGAGCGGCTCCATGTTCAGGGTGTTCATCTCCTGAATTTTACGGAGCTCCAGGTCAGCCCTCTTCCGGTCTCCTGTCTGTTCATCTTGTATTCCTTTCTCAACATGCCACAAAATAAATTTCTTGATCACAGAAGGCCCATGAACTCTTTTTTCTGATTTTTCAGGAGACTCAGGATCTCTTCGTTACCGGCAGCCTGTGCCAGCCCAATGGCCTGTTCGCGTTTCTTATTCCTGAGATTGGGATTGGCGCCGTTTCTCAGCAGGGTCCGGACCGTATCTGCATGGCCTCCCAGAACAGCAAGGATCAGGGCCGTATTGCCGATCCGGTTTTTTGCATTCACATCCGATCCTCCGGAAATGAGCTTCCGTACGATAGACGCCTGGCCCCGGGAGGATGCAAGAATCAAAGGGGTGTTGCCGGTGGCCGTTGTAACGTTGATTCTGGCGCCCGCATCCAGGAGTAGCCGCACGATCTTCTCGTGGCCCATTGACGCAGCGTACGTCAATGCCGTATGTCCGTCCGTACCGTGCCTGTCCGGATCGGCCCCGCTGCGGAGCAGTACGGCCGCTGCCTCGATGTGACCATCTTTTGCGGCCCATATGAGAGCGGAATCACCGCTGCTGTTTGCGGCATTCAGGGAGGCGCCGTGCTCGATCAGCAAGGTGATCATTCCAGTGTGACCAAGGCGTGCGGCATGGATCAGCGCAGTGGTCCCGGCCTGATCCGCCATGTCCGCATCGGCCCCTGCATCCAGAAGCGTTGCTGCAATTTTGTCAAAGGCCCCTCGGACAGCGTAGAGCAGGGCTGTGGACCCATCCGTTTGCCGCGCGTTTACTTTGGCGCCGGCCGTGAGTAATCGTTTAACAACCCCGGAATGACCGTACTCAGCCGCCCATAGCAAGGGAGTCTTGCCGTCTTGCTGTGCGGCCTCGGGATTGGCGCCTGCAGTTAGCAAGACGGCTGCAACAGAGTCATGGCCCTGCCTGGCTGCACGGCTGAGCGCCGTATGGCCGTCTTTGTCTTTCCAATTGACTTCGGCCCCATGGGAGAGAAGGGTCTGTACGATTTCCGTCTGGCCGCGCCACGCGGAAATCATCAATGTCGACCATCCCTGGTAGAGTCTTTCATTCTGAGCCGGGTCTGACGTTTCAGACTGGGAGGGCGATTGAAGATCCCCGGGCAAAATCACGGGGCCTTTGGTAAGTTCGGTGCCGTGTGACTCAGCAACGCTCTTTTCCGGTCCTGCGGTTTGCAGCTGCTTGAGCCTGGCTTTGGCCAGGGCATGGTTCTGCGCGGCTGCGGCCTGGAACCAGGAAATGGCTTCCCGGGTGCTGGCCTTCACGCCCCAGCCTTTTTCATAGAGGACTCCAAGGTTATACTGGGCAGGGGCATGCCCCTGTTGGGCGGCCTTTTGAAGCCAGGAAAAGGCCATTTCAGGATCCTTGGGCATGCCCTGCCCTGAGCGGCAGAGCAGACCCATTTGATACTGGGCCTGGGCATCACCCTTTTCTGCGAGGGGCATCAGCAAGCTGGCCATGGCTGCATAGTCCTTGATCCGGGCTGCAGCCTTCACCTCTTCGGGCATGTCAGCCCGGACTGGAACCGCTGTGCTGATCAGAACCATGAAGGCGGCCGTGATGAAAAAGGCCGCTCTGGCCGCGATGATCTTGCCCGGCTTACAGTGTCCCATATTTGGTCTCCACGGTGATCCCGATCTTCTTGAGAAAGGGCATTGGCAGGATTCCGCCCGCGCAAACAATGACGGCATCATTACGCAATCTGAATGTTTCTTCCCCTTGCTGAAGTTCCACGTGCTCTTCCCCGATCATGGTCACGTCGGACTTCATCAATACGCTCAGCCTTCCGGATGCCTCAGCCTCCTTGACGCTTTGCAGGTTTTTTTCCTTGGCCCGGCTGAAGGCTTCGGAACGATAGGAGATGGTCGTGGAGGTACCGTCTATTTGAGAAATACTGACGGCGGCCTCCAGCGCACTGTCGCCCCCGCCCACGACCATAACATGCTGGTCCCGGTATTGTTCAGGATCGATGAGGCGGTAAACCACTTTGGGGAGCTCTTCTCCGGGAACGCCCAGCTTCCTCGGGGTCCCGCGCCGTCCGATGGTCAGCAGCACGGCCCGTGCCATATAGGTGTTGCGGGTGGTGATGACCACGAAACCCTGATCGGTCCTGTCGATGGTTTCCACGCGTTCATTGCAGTGAATGGTGATGCTGGTCTCCTTCTCCACCTTTTGCCAAAAGGAGAGGAGGTCTTCCTTGGTGGTTTCACTGAACCTGACCTTGCCGATCATGGGGAGCACTACGGGCGCTGTCATGACAATCTTTCCCCTGGGATAATGGGCCACGGTCCCTCCCAGGGTATCCTGCTCCACCGTGACAAACCGAAGTTTGCTCTGCATGGCGAAGAGGGATGCGGAGAATCCTGCCGGGCCTGCACCGACAATCACCACGTCCAGCGGGTCCCCCTGCCCCATGCCTTTCATCTTTGATATGGACTCCATGGCCTGCCGGCCCTGTTCAATGGCGTTGCGGATCAGCCCCATGCCGCCCAGTTCTCCGGCAATGAAGATACCGGACACCTCAGTTTCGAAGGTCGGTTTGAGGACCGGAATATCCACGCCTCTTTTTTCCGTGCCGAAGACCAGGGTAATGGCCTCCTGAGGGCAGGCTGTCTTGCAGGCGCCGTGGCCGATGCAGTGCGTAGGGTTGATCAGTTCGGATTTGCCGTTGATAATGCCCAGCACATCCCGTTCCGGACAGGCGTTGACGCAGGAACCGCACCCCATGCAGCGGTTCCGGTTAATCACGGGGTGTAAGGATGCAGGTTCTGTGAGCCCGGCTTCAAGCGCCTCGCTGCGCATGGCCAGATTCCGTCTCTCTTGTCTTGCCCTTTGGCCGAGATAGAGACTCCATATGACCAGAACAGGTACGAGATAAATGGCCAGGCTCATGGGTACTGCAGAAAACATGTTGAATCACCAATTCCCAGTCTGTTGACTATCCATAGTTGCTCTTCATGTTTCCCTCCTCTATGCCTCTTATCATGCAAATAAAAAACCGCCAGAAAAACTTTCTCTGGCGGCGCGGCTGACATAAGTGCAGTGTCAGTGATTCGTGTCCGTTGTTCGTGGTTACCACGGGCACCGACACGCGCCATTGACCCTGTTCTTTTAGTCCCGTAGCTCTGCGTCCCGCGGTTTCCCACAGTTTGCTCTGAGCAAAGGAAAAAATAGAATTCTGTTTTACGTGCCGTGTAACTCGCACCCCCATTGAACATGTCAGGGCGGGTTTTGAGTTACTCTTGAATCAGTGATACTCTCCTTTCGCCCCTCATCAGAAGATGGGTCTGTTCTGACCGGGCAAATAAAAAAACCCATCATTCCGATAAAGGCATGATGGGTGGAATTCCTTGAGCTTGGAAATGCCCAATGACGACTGTTCCACTTCGGGAGGTTATGACCGGCCTTGTTGTATTGCGGTATAAGGCCTCACAACTCTGCGACCTGACCCTTCCAGGCCAGGCTGCCTTTATCGGTGGTACTGATTCAAGCATAAGGGTGGTTCATCAGGTTTGTCAATGTCAATAATCGGCATTGACAGGTCCGGCAGGTTTCCCCCCCTGATCAGCAAGTAAGTTGCCGGTTTTAATTTAATGAATCTTATCCGGAGAACCCATTGTTATTATAATGGAAAAAAATAGTAGGCATGCACGGGTGGGGATGCGTTATTCGATCATTGTATGTAAAATTATACATGGATCTTGTTAGAAGGTATGAAGAGACCAGCACATGAAAAGACACATGGCAAACACCCCTTGACCAGTAAAAAGTTCCACGCCTGTAAAGGATCGGGTGTCTACAAATAACCAAGACTCTTCAATCTGTCCAGCGTTCTCTGGTTTGTCGTCGCGTTTTTGGTCAAATCCGGGACCGGATCTTTTTTAATAATCTCGTCCAGTTCTTTCTGGAGTGCAGAGAACACTTCTTTTCTGTCCGCAGACAGATTTCTGGACTCATCCGGATCCTCAATGAGATCGTACAACTCGAATCTCTGCTCGCTTTTCCCGTTCCTGATCAGCTTATACCGGTCACTTCTCATACTCCTCTCGTCCCATTTGACGGTCTCCGCATAGAGATGCCTCGAATTCTCCTTCTTGTACCCCTCCTGCGTCAGAGGCAGGAAACTCCTTCCATCCGATCCGGATATTCCTTCAAACCCAATAAGGTCCAGTACGGTAGGCGCAATGTCCACGGACGCGACCATCTCCCTGATCTTCAGGCCCCCGGTAAACCTCTGCGGGAACCGGACGATCAGGGGTATCCACAGTTGTTCCTCGTAGATCTTTGCTGCGTGTTCCATATAGTTGTGCTCGCCCAGTCCTTCGCCATGGTCCCCAACGATAACGAGTATGGTGTTGTCAAGGAGCTTCAGTTCTTCGAGGGTCTGCCGGAGTTCACCGATATACTGGTCAGTGTAGTTCACCTCGGCCGCATAATTCGCCCGAACGTAATCAAGGTCGGTTATCCCCCTTAACTCCGAACGCATGTCATCCGGGATCTCCATATTGCGCATGCTTGTCTTTTTGGGATCGTAAGGGTCCCCGCCGGAGTAGAACTTATCCACCAGTTTCTTCGGCGCTCTATAGGGCGAATGCGGGTCGTAGTAGTGAATCCATGCGAAGAAGGGGGGGTTGCGTTTTTTTGCCAGCCATTTTATCACGTCCTGGTTCGTATCCGATGCCCTCCGTTCAATGGGGTCCATCTCCACCGAACCGAGGATGCCGGATTCGTCTATGAATTCAATCAGCATGAATCTGGCCACCTCATCAACGGCAAAGAGGCGGGAAGTGAACTTCTCGTCGTAGACGTCAAAGCCTTTGTTCAGACGACAAAGGGTTGACTTAAGCGGTTCCGCGCTGATAAATGCCGCCGTCCTGTATCCTTTGGCCTGCAGGATTTCCGCAATGGTTTTCTCCTTGCCAAGGTAGGGATGGTTGTTCCTTCGCACGCCATGACGGAAAGGATACAGGGATGTGAACATGGAAGCATGCGATGGTGCTGTCATAGAGGCCTGGGAAAATGCCTGAAGGAAGGTCACCCCCTCCTCGGCAATCCTGTCGATATGAGGGCTTGTCTTCTGAGGATGTCCGTAGCAGGATAGATAATCCGCACGCATGGTATCAATCGTGATCAGGAGAACATTCGGTTTATTCTCCAATCCCTTGTTAGCCGCCAGCGGGATCAGGTCATGCGGATGCAAAACCTTCACCAGTTCGGCTGATCCGGCGCCGGCAGCGGTGAGGAGAAGCAGGAAAAGCACGGTCCGGAATACAAAGCGGGGGGACAACCGGGAAAAGATCTTTTTCAAAATCGCATACAAGAGAAGCACGATCAGGAAGAAGACGGCCGTGTCTAACCCCAGCAGTACAATTCTGGCCGACCATCCGGCCGGTGGAGAGACATCTATCAGCAGGATGAGCCGCTTGAACCACCAGAAAATGTTGTAAAGGATAGAGGTGCTTATAGACAAAGCCAGGAGTCCCAGAATCTCCAACCGGTCCTTTGGCTCCAGAAACGCCCGCAGTTTTTTAGACAGAGCGAAGGGGATGCATGTCACGAAGACGATCAGCACGGAGGCTGATGCATAAAGTAACTCTCCGGACAGAAACAGCCAGATCTTGCTTAATGCACTGAGATAAGGGTAGGCGGCGAAGACCGCCAGGGTTTCCACCGCTCCCCAGAATAACCCGAAATAGAATCCGATACGCATGGCATCCCGGATCTGCTGCCATGGGGTCTTGCTTTGATCGGCTTTATCCATATTTTGGATTCCTTATTCTATGTGGTGATAAATTACACCAAATCATATGGAATGTCAAAAATTAAAATATAGCTCAGTTTTCCGGTTTGTCAAGGAGGCTCGGGCAGCCCCCTGTCCACACCTTTGCCTGTGTCCAGGGCGGCCTTAGAGAGCACGTCTTTGAAGGCCTGGCGGATCGTCCGGTAATACCACTGTCCGGCACCGGACTCTGCAAAGTCGGCATAGCGTTCGATTTCGGAATCGGCCAGGGTCTGGTACGTATAGAGAAAGCCGATCTTCATGATCTCTTTCTGCTCCCGGATGATCTGTGAATGCGCAAATGCCGCCTGACGTAAAAGCATGTCCGGCGTTGACCGGCCCTTTGCCGGGAGAAGCGCATTCAATCCGAGCTCCACCCCCCACGCACTGAGGATGACCATGTCGGTCGCCATTTCCGTGCCCCTGGTGGCCTTGTCCAGTTGCCGGATGAGCTTCAGGCGCGGTTCCGGGGCAGGGGTTATTCGGAGCTCTTCGGCAAGGACCTGCATCTGTTCCAGTGCTTGGGGTGCGGATGAGTCCTGTTCGAGCCTTGTAATCTTTTGCGCCAGGGGTGAGCGCATCCATTCGAGCGCCCTGCCTGCATATGCGGCATCAAAATTTATTTCTATCCTGTCCTGGACCCCGCTCAGCAGTTTATTTGTGTCATAGGTTTCCTGAAAGACACGGGTCAGCAGGGCATACTGGACCGGGGGGAGCCTCTCCTTTTCTTCTTCCAGAAAAGAAAAAGCGTGTGCCGGGATCTGGTCGACCTGCTGCTGAAGTCCGGACAATTCCATGAGTTCCCGCAGGTGTGCCTTCTGGCCAGGATGTCCTGCGCATGCCTGGAGTACGGACCATGCTGAAATAACAAGCAATATGGATGCCGGGCTTTTCATTCTGCTTATTTTCCTATGTAAGGTTGGCCCCGCTTCCTCAGCGGTTTCATTATTATACGTGAAACAGAGTGGTGCCGCAATGAATCAAATTTGACGGCTTCGTAAAAAGTCCGTCTGCGGCGTTGCGCTTCATTCTTCGTCATTGCAACGTACTTCTAAGTACGCCTCATTCCTCAGAATTCGCGCGCCTTGCATCCGGAGCTTTTTACTGTGCCGTCCCACTTGTGGACTTTTTAGAAGCCCATCAAATTTCATGGCAGCATAGGCAAATTACTGCCCCGGATTTGCCAATCAGAGGAGCCGGATGTATAGTCCAAAACAATATTCGTTTAAAATACGTTTCTTAACAAGGTGTTTTCTTGAGCGAAAGGAGGGAGGCATATGCCTGCATTTTTAATGTTCGGCAAATATTCTTCGGAGTCATTGAATCATGTCAGCCCGGACCGGACAGACAAGGCCGTGGCCCTGATCAAGAGACATGGCGGGAACATTAAAGCCATGTATGCCCTGCTGGGTGAGCACGATCTGGTTTTTATCGTGGATTTCCCCACCATGGAAGAGGCCATGGTGGCCTCAATCGGCGTGAACAAGCTGACCGGGATTTCGTTCGCTACCTCGCCGGCACTCAGCGTGGAAAAATTCGACAAGATGCTCGCCAAGGCCGGAGATATCTGAGGCGAATAAAATCTTTGCAATGGGTCGGTCAAATGATGTATAATCATATTCGAATTTTGTTATTAAAGGAGTTCCCTGCTGATGGAAACAAATGACCAGAAAAAGAACATAAGCACCCTTCATCAACTGACCCGGGACAGCAAGTTCAAGTTCAGGTGCCACAAGGAGATCTCCTGCTTTACCAAGTGCTGCAGCGGCATCAAGATCGTTCTGACCCCGTACGATATCCTGCGGATGAAGAAAAGACTGAATATGACTTCCGGAGATTTCCTGCTCAAATATACGTTCCCCGAAACCCTGGAGCCGAGCGGGCTTCCGGTGGCCACCCTGAAAATGCAGGAAGACGAGAACAAGAGCTGCCCTTTTGTCACGTCCGGGGGATGCACCATCTATTCGGACCGGCCGGCCACCTGCCGCTATTACCCCATCGGTTTTGCCATGATCAAGGAAGAGAATGCCGATAAAAAGGAGGAATTCTTCTTTTTCGTGAAAGAGGACCACTGCCGCGGATTTGAGGAGGACAAGGAGTGGACGGTCCAGAGCTGGCGCGATGACCAGGAACCTGATCTCTACGACCGGATGAACAAGGACTGGACCGAGATCCTGATGAAGAAGCAGACCATGGGGCCGGTCGAGATCCCCGACAAGTCACTTCAGCTTTTTTTCATGGTATCCTATGACCTGGACCAGTTCAGGCGCTTTGTCTTTGAAAGTTCTTTTCTCGAAAAATATGAAATTCCTGAAACATTTATAGAAAAGATGCGGAACAATGACGAGGAACTGCAGAGGTTCGGGTTACGCTGGCTCAAATCAACCCTGTTCGGTGAAAAATTTTTCCAGGAAAAGCGCTCTTAGGACGCTGCCGTACCGCTTAAGCGGTCATAACCGATGTTATGGTTCTGAGGCGGGAAAGATGGTCTCAAGCTTAATGTCATCGTAATAGGCCACCGCGGATTCTCCGGTGTTGTCCGTATCGGTCATGATGGCGATGGCGCCTGCAAAGGGGGGGGCTTCCCCAAAGCATGTTCTGTAATCCTCGAAGACATTTCTTTTTTCCGGGACCCACGCCCCGGTTTTTTCTTCTCCGCTCTCCAGAGCGATCATCATGGCCCTTGAATAGTACGGGTTGGGCCATCTCTCCCCCCTGGGGAGTCTATTGGCCCAGACATAGTTGATGCTTCTGGTCAGGGCCGGGATGAAGTGCGGGAAAACCACATGGACCCGTGCCGCATAATCATCCCCCCGGCGGGTCCTCTCATCCCCTTTATGAAGGATATTTTCCACCTTCCATCGCCAGGCCAGGACCGGATAATCCCTTGTGTCGTATTTAATCTTGTAGACAAGGCCCGAAGCCGCTGCATGGCTCTCGGCCTTGAGGCAGCCGCTCCCTTCCATCCGGATGACCGTATACCGGGTCTCCCCCTTGAAGATTTTCTTCTCCCAACGGGGCCTGAGGCCTGCTTCGAAATCGTCGATGAGGACAAAGGGTTCTCCGGCGAATCCTGGAAGGGGCTGGGCAGCGAACAGGAGAGAAATGCAGACTGAAGAGAACCATGTTCTGTTTTTCATTTTTCCCATGGCCCATGGATTAGGGAACCTGACGAAAGGCCGGCTGATACGAGCCTTGAAGGATCATACCATCCTAAATGCTGATTTACAATGCACAAATAATAAATCAGTCTCATTTCCCCCGGTCGAACTTTATGCTTGAATATTATGCATGACCCTTCATATAATTGAGATGTGTCCCGGTCCAGGTGTACGGCCGCAATGGCGGCTTCAGGAGCGCAGATTGCATATCCCTTCAAGGCCCATAATGAGGTGCATCCCATTGCCCCCTTGTATCAGCAGTCCGGCCCGCACTTCAGGAATGATCGGGGGAATGGTCGTTCTCCTGTTTATTATCCTCATGGGCTGCGCCCCCAGGCCTCTGGTCCGGCCCGAGGCGCACGGCGCCCTGCGCACGAGTGATGTTGAGATACGCCTCCGGGCCGAGACCGAAGCATGGGAGAAGGCCCCGCACCTCCTGGGCGGGAACGGCAGGGACGGCATAGACTGCTCCGGTTTTGTGAAGGTGCTCAATCAGAAGCTATTTGGGATTGAACTCCCCCGTAGAGCAGAAGAGCAGGCCCGTATGGGCACGCCGGTCTCCGGAAAGCGGCTTAAAGCCGGGGACCTCGTATTCTTTCTGCTGTCTTCAAAGAAACCCCATGTGGGGATCTATCTGAGCCGCGGGGAATTTGTGCATGTGTCCAGCAGCAGAGGTGTCATGATCTCAAACGTCAATGATCCTTACTGGCGGAATTATTACTGGACCGCGCGACGTATCCTTCCGATGTGACGGCAGGTTTTGAGAATACGAACATTAGATAGAGGAGGCTTCATGGACAGGACAAAAGGAGATGTGCTTCCATCCATTCAGGATGCCGAGCTGGAGGACAAGACAGTCCTTGTACGATTTGACCACAATGTGGTGAAGAACGGCGAGATCAAAGACCCCTACAGGATAGACCGAACCATCGGTACCCTCTTCCACATTGTCGAGAGGGGCGGTCGGCCCATCCTCATGACCCATATCGGGCGGCCCCGCGACAAGGAGACAGGGAAGATCGAATGCAGGGAAGGGGAGTCGGTGAGACCGATTGTCGACTATATCGAACAGAAGCTGCATACACGGTTCTTCGTCCCCGAATTTGAAATTGACCCTGGAAAAGGAATCATGGGCATTGATACCTCCATCAACATCGCCATACGGAATCTGCGGAGCAGGAAGGTCAGCGGCATCTATCTTCCCAACACCAGATGGTTTTTCGGGGAGGAGTCCAAGGGCGCCGAGCGGGAGAGGTTCGCCCTCCAGCTCGCCGGGCTTGCCGATATCTATGTCAATGACGCATTCGGCTCATGGCAGCCCCATGCATCCACCTATGACATCGTCAGCCACCTGCCTTCGTGCGCCGGGTTTCTCATGCAGCAGGAGATCAAGAACCTGGAACGGGTGCTCGAACCAGAAAGGCCCTTTCTCGCCGTGGTGGCCGGGTCGAAATACGATACCAAGATCGGGCCGCTCTATGCCATCTATGACAAGGTCGACCGGATCATCCTGGGCGGTGTGATCTACAATACCTATCTCTGTGCAAAATACGGCGTCAGGATCAGGGGCGTTTCCGATTCAGACATCAACCTTGCCCGGGAACTCGTTGAAAAGGACAAGGTCACAAAGAAGATCATCGAACTTCCGTTTATCGTGGAGTCGGATACGCTTGAAGGGAAAAAAGAGGGGCACTACAAGACCATCTCTGTTACAGACCTTGAAGCCGGACGCGAATACGGCTATGGGGTGGACATCGACCCGGCTTCGTTCGGAGACGAAAAGGTGCACCGGACCATTCTCGATGCCCGTACGATCCTCGTCAATGCGGTGATGGGGTTCACCCCGCATTTCACCGGGGGTTCCCAGGCCCTGGACCATGCAATTGACGAGAACAGGGATGCGATCAAGATGTACGGCGGCGGGGATACGCTTCAGGAATTCAAGAATCTCTGCCCGGGTCTTTATCTCTCCGTGATGGACAATGCGAGATATTATTTCTTCACCGGGGGCGGGACCGTGCTGACCGCCATCGAAAAAGGGAGCCCCTACGGATTGCAGCCGATCCGCGCCCTGATTGAGAGAGGAAGAAAAGGCTAAAGTATGACGGGGTTTTTGGCTAACGCCAGCCCACAGGCATGTATCCCCTGTCCCTCAGGCACTGATCCACAAACTGCCGAAGGACCGGATCGGGGTCACGCTCATGCAGGAGCCCATTTCCCTTGTTCATAAGCCGTCTACGTCAGGTTCTGTGATCAGGGAAGCCTGCCGGGATACTGTCTTTATGATCAGGAGAACGGCGTGTCATCAAAACATACAATTCTTTGTAGCGCCGATTAATGGTATCCAGCAGAATGCCTGTTACCAGGGAAATTACAGAGAAGACAGCCAGACATGCGGCCGCAACCGTGGTTGCAGGATGAATCACCCGGCCTGTTTCGGAAAATTCATGGAAGGCGTTCCATCCAAGAACAAGACTCAGGAGGAGGAGAAATATAGAGACAGCGAAAAAAAATGCGAGGGGTTTGTAATCCTTGAAAATATTAAATATGGTCAGCAACACACGGAAACCGTCTCTGAAGGTTCGAAGTTTAGACGAGCTTCCGGAAGGCCGTTCTCTGTAGGGAAGTTCGATTTCCTGGATGACCAGCCCCTTGTCCAGCGCCTGGATCGTCATTTCCACTTCGACCTCAAACCCCTTGCTCAGCAGGGGTATGGACGTAACAAAATGATGATTGAAACATCGGTAGCCGGAAAGAATATCAGATAAGTCTGCTCCGAAGAGACTGTTTACGACATTTTTTATCAGGTGGTTTCCAACAATGTGAAATCTTCTGAAGGCTCCGCTATGTTTTTCTGCAATTCTGCCTCCAACACACATATCGGCCCTACCCGAAGAAACCGGCTGGATGAGTGAATGGACATCATCGGCCGGATAGGTGCCGTCTCCATCCACCATGACGTAAATATCCGCATCCACCTCTCTGAACATGCGGCGGACTACATATCCTTTGCCCTGATGGGATTCATGCCGTACGATTGCTCCGGCCTTGAGGGCGGCTTCCGCTGTTTTATCCGTGCTGTTGTTGTCGTAAACGTAGATTTCCGCTTTTGGAAGGATCTTCCTGAAATCCCTTACAACCTTTTCGATGGTGGCTTCTTCATTGAAGCATGGGATCAGTAAAGCAATTCTTGGGTCCATGACCACCGCGATGTTATTTATTTCAGTCGGTTATATTTTACGTTTATCTAAGCTCTCAGGGTGTAACGTTATCAGGATACCGCAGGGTTGTCAAGTCAGACCGGGCTCTTTATCGCCGGTTCGGCGGTGTTGATGAGGGCGAGCAGTTCGGTGTAGTTATCCGCCTCAAGGGCCCGCTTGACCATAGCCGGGTCCTGGAATGTGCGGCTGATATCCGAGAGGAGTTCGAGCTGCGACTCAGGATCATGGCCGGGGATGATAATAAGGAAGATCAGGCGGGCCGGCTGTCCGTCCGGGGCGTTGAAATCCACGCCGTTCTTTGAAATTCCAAGCGCAAGGAGCGGCTGCTTCAGGGCGTCGATCCGGGCGTGGGGAATGGCGACACCGTGGCCCACGCCGGTGGAGACGATCTGTTCCCGCTTCCATACGGCCTCATATACATTTTCAGGAACCAGCCCGCTCCCTTCGCAGGCGATTGTGCAGAGTTTCAGGATAGCCTCCCCTCGGTCCCTGGCCTGAAGATCCCTGCGGTAAACTTTTGGAGAGAGGAAGTCAGTCAAGCGGACCGGCGCCTTGCGGCGGAGAATTTTCTGCATGATCGTGCCGCTCGTCATGGATGTGAGAAGGGCCATGACCACGAGGGCGACAAACATGGGCTCCCGGATAATTCCCGCCTGAAGGGCGAGGAGGCCGAGGATGATCTCCATGGCGCCTCTGGCGTTCATACCGAAACCGATGGCCCATGCCTCTCTCTGCGTCAGTCCGCTCCAGATCGCCCCGAACCCGCAGCCGAAGACCTTTCCTGCCGTGGCGATCACGATAACGGTGAGGACAAGGGGGAGATCGAAATTTTGAATGAAATTTACTTTCAACCCGATACTGGCAAAGAATAACGGTGCAAAGATGAACGAAATGAACTGATCGAACGTGGTACGCGTGTGTTCACGCAGATGGGGCGAGTCTCCCAGGGCCACGCCGCAGAGGAATGCGCCGAAGATCGCGTGGATGCCGATCCACTCGGTGAAGGCGGCACATAAGAGGGCAGCCGAGATGCAAAAGCCCAGGATGCCGCCGGGCCCCCTTGTGTGCGCCTGTATCCATGGGAGAATGCGGTCGATCAGCCATCGCCCGATGGTCAGGATCAGGACTGAGAATCCAAGCGTCAACATAATGGTCTGTCCGAGGCCGTGTCCTGAAGATGCCCCTCCCCCGATCATGCCGAGTATGACCGCGAAGATGATCCATCCGATCAGGTCATTTAAAATCGCCGCAGTAACGATGATCATGCCGAGGTCCGTGCGGAAGAGATTGATCTCAAGGAGGATCTTGGCCACCACGGGCAGTGCGGTAATAGAGAGTGCAGTGGCAAAGAACAGGGCGAAGATCATCGTGTCGGTGCCGGGTTCGCTTCCCATAAGCCGGGGGATCAGCCAGGCCGCGCAGAATCCAAGAGTAAAGGGGATGACGATGCCTGCGATGCCGACGGTGAGGGCGGATCGTCCCTGGCGCCAGACCGTGGAAAGATCTACCTTCATCCCCGCCACCAGCAGGAACAGGGCAATGGCGAGTGTGGTCAGGCTGTCAATCCCGATGGTGACCGGTCCTTGCATGGGGAACAGGTTGACGCTCACGTCCGGAGCGAAGAATCCGAGGACGGTCGGCCCCAGCAGTATCCCCGCAAGAATCTCGCCGAGCACGGCAGGCTGGTGAATCCGGTGGGCGATCTCACCGAAAAGCCGCGCCGATGCCAGCAGTATGCCGATTGCGAGGAAGAAGATCGTTATGTTGTTGTGCGTTAAGGATTCCATTTGAAACAAGCGATGTCAATTATTCCCAATTCGGATTCGAGATTTCAATAAGATCCATTTCCCATCTGCGTCTGTTTCGCTTAATCTATCAGTGTGAAGAGGCAAAATCAAGAAGTTTCAATTTTTGAGGAGGCGGGATGAGCTTCGGGGCATCCACGTCAAAGCGTCCGTTATTCTTATCGTCTGACCTATAAGGACAGGATTGTTTACAGTATTGACGAAAAGAAAAGGATCGTTTACCTCGAAAGGGCCAGGACCCATTACGGGGAATAAAAAAGTTTGGCCGAATCAGGCCTCAGATCCTGAAATACCCTCTTTCCCATTCACCATATCATGCAGTTCATCCCCACGTGGGCGGGTGCTTCCTTTATGATCCTTATAAAGTTTCGGTCGGCGATCACGTCTTCTACCATGCCGACGTAATCGCATGTGATACACCTGGTGCTTGGCCACCATTTGATTCCCCGGTCGTCCAGGGTGTGTCTCGGCAAGCGGGTTGTGACAAGCTTCCCCCGTTGCATGACGGCTGTCGCCTCGAGATACTTAGAATGGAGGCACTTGGGGCAAATCCTTATTTCGTTTCTTTCAGATCGTTTCATTTTTTTCCTCCAATAGACCCCTGAAACAAAGTTCGTTCCACGCCGCGTCTGCTATTTCCTGGGCGGATGATGGATCAAGGTTTCGCCACCGTGTAAACGGAGTTGATGGCTCTTCACACGGAGCATCCAATTCGGATGTGTCAGAGAAAGTTTCAATCCTCACCAGCTCACGTGGGCGGGTGCTTCGTATTCCCCGGAGGCCTCCGCCTGAGATCGCATGTTTCAATCCTCACCCGCCCACGTGGGCGGGTGCTTCCCGGGTTCGGGCGGCCAAGGGATCAAACATTTATGGTTTCAATCCTCACCCGCCCACGTGGGCGGGTGCTTCGGCTTGGAGGATATCGTCCTGCGGCTGCACTCCGCGTTTCAATCCTCACCCGCCCACGTGGGCGGGTGCTTCAATCGGCATCGCCAGACTGTGAGTAAGTGGTTTTCGTTTCAATCCTCACCCGCCCACGTGGGCGGGTGCTTCGAAGGAGAGCCGACCATGACATGTCCACGCTGTAAAGTTTCAATCCTCACCCGCCCACGTGGGCGGGTGCTTCATTATCCCACGCAAAGATCCCGTCACCCGGGCTGGGTTTCAATCCTCACCCGCCCACGTGGGCGGGTGCTTCATATAAAAGTCTTCCTTCTCCCGGTCGTACCGGGGTTTCAATCCTCACCCGCCCACGTGGGCGGGTGCTTCTACCGAGATCGTCGAGGCAAAGCATTGTCGCATCTGTTTCAATCCTCACCCGCCCACGTGGGCGGGTGCTTCGACCCATCGGCCGAGCCCCCCGGGGGGTCAAACCCGTTTCAATCCTCACCCGCCCACGTGGGCGGGTGCTTCTGGGCAATGGATGGGTTAAACTACACAGGCAGATTGTTTCAATCCTCACCCGCCCACGTGGGCGGGTGCTTCGACCCATCGGCCGAGCCCCCCGGGGGGTCAAACCCGTTTCAATCCTCACCCGCCCACGTGGGCGGGTGCTTCCTTTGGATTTGGCGAAGTTCTGCGATCCTACTTGGTTTCAATCCTCACCCGCCCACGTGGGCGGGTGCTTCGCCGGGAGAGGTGACGTACTTTCTTACCATAATATTGTTTCAATCCTCACCCGCCCACGTGGGCGGGTGCTTCCTGGGAGGCCGGTCTTTAACGGTAAGGTCTTACAGGTTTCAATCCTCACCCGCCCACGTGGGCGGGTGCTTCTTTCTTCTGGCAGCGGCTGAACTGCTGGAGGGGATGTTTCAATCCTCACCCGCCCACGTGGGCGGGTGCTTCGACCTGATCGTCAATGACGGGATATGGGACACTCTGTTTCAATCCTCACCCGCCCACGTGGGCGGGTGCTTCCTGAGGCAAGGAGTTCATACCATCATGCCAAACTGTTTCAATCCTCACCCGCCCACGTGGGCGGGTGCTTCGACGGGCCTGCTATACCCTTGGCATCCGTGATCTTGTTTCAATCCTCACCCGCCCACGTGGGCGGGTGCTTCGAGGGCCAGGCGACGGAGATATATGATGTATCAGGTTTCAATCCTCACCCGCCCACGTGGGCGGGTGCTTCCCGTGGTCCCGGTGGACAAGATCAATATCAAAAAAGTTTCAATCCTCACCCGCCCACGTGGGCGGGTGCTTCAGTTGGCGTTAGATGATATCAGCATTGTTCCTTTGTTTCAATCCTCACCCGCCCACGTGGGCGGGTGCTTCACAATATCCACCACAACGGGACTCTCGACGAATTGTTTCAATCCTCACCCGCCCACGTGGGCGGGTGCTTCGGGCCAGGGCGTGGATGGTCCCGACCGCTTCGGAGTTTCAATCCTCACCCGCCCACGTGGGCGGGTGCTTCGTGAAAAGGCCGAGACATCGACCATCATGGGTTCAGTTTCAATCCTCACCCGCCCACGTGGGCGGGTGCTTCCGGGCCTGGGACCGGATCAGTCGCAGACGTTCCAGTTTCAATCCTCACCCGCCCACGTGGGCGGGTGCTTCCGGCAACGGGGAGGGCCATCCAGATCAATAAAGCTGTTTCAATCCTCACCCGCCCACGTGGGCGGGTGCTTCATCCCATTGCATCTGAGTTCCTTGGCCGCTGCAGAGTTTCAATCCTCACCCGCCCACGTGGGCGGGTGCTTCTGTTCTTGTTTTTTTTGCTTTGATTTCAATATGTTGAGAAACATATTCTGCGAAATCATAAAATCGGTCTTAAATATTCTCGATGCAAACACTTCACTATCACCTAACATATTGATAAAAGCTGTTTTTTATCTTTCACGAATCTTACGGCTTTTTCGATAGCGCATCAGGTTCGCACTAAATGATCAGAGGTTCATCAAAGAAAATAGTTCTTGCCATCCCATACTCTTCCACATGTTCATCTCTTGGCTCTGTCAGGCGATATAAACGCAGATTATCCTCTTCTTTATTAATTTCTTCCAGGAGTTTCTTTCGCAGAGCCTCATACTTCATCTCATCCACCTGACATTCAAAGACCGATTTTTGAACACGCTGGCCGTAGTTCTTACATGCCTGAGCCACGCGGCGAAGCCTTCGGCGTCCGGACTTAGTATCCGTTGACACATCATAAGCAACGATGATCCACATATATCATTTCCTCCCTATGAATACAAGAAAGGTGGATAGACTTCCAGATCGCCTCTCAGGTGTCTTGCCAAAAGCCGTGCCTGAACATGGGGGAGCAGACCAAACGAAACCTTCTCATTTAATACAGGATGTTTGAATTCATCCTGCTTCCTCTTTTGATACGCCACCACGACAGTCTTTCGTCCCTCGTCGTTCAGCAGGGTTGCGCCGCCTGGCCGTACTTCAAAATCCTTTGACGTTATCTGTTTGCGATTGATCAGCGTCAGTGCAAGCCTGTCGGCCAGCAGCGAACGGAACTCTTCCATCAAATCCAGGCCCAAGGAAGGTCTTCCCGGTCTGAGGGCATGGAGAAAACCCATCTGTGAATCAAGTCCCACCCCTTCCAATGCAGAGATGCAATCATTGAGCACAAGCGTATAGAGAAACGACAACAGGCCGTTCACCGGATCGAGGGGCGGCCTTCTGTTTCGTCCATTCATCTTGAACGTTTTGCGTGCGTCCTCCTTCACCATCCGGTCAAAAACACCGAAATAGGCATTAGCCGACTCACCTTCATAACCCCGCACCACATCGATATCGTGCGTATCCTTCAGACGAAAGAGCGCATCGGCGAGAATATCGGCAGCCTTCTTGAGAGCTGAGATCTCTTCCTGATTCTCGGTTTCCCTGGCTCCGCGAAGAAGCACCTCACGGGAATTTCTAACCTTTCCCGCCACGATGTTCCGGGCAACCCCTGTCGACTTCTCTTTATCCCTGACAAACTCATACTGTGCCTGTCTGAGCAGGACGTTTCCTGTGGTCTTGCCTACCATTCGGCATTTGAACTGGCCGTTCCGATCCAGGATCACGACCGCTCTCCCGTCGTCCGCACAGCGTCCCAGAAGAAACGGGCTCATCATCACGTTTCCCATGGTCACGATAGCCCCAAGATGATGAAGCGGCACCTGCATCTGCACCTTGCCTTCCACTTCCACCTTCAGGGTCTCATGATCAAGATTGACGTATGCCCCCTGGGTCATGACGTAGAGCGTATTCAGGAGTTGTTTCATGTTTATGGCCCTCTGCTTTAGAGAATTTTCCCTTGACTTAGTCAACTACTTGGTTTAATATTTGACCATGAAAAAAATCAATATTCATGAAGCAAAAACCCATCTCTCACACTACCTTGAAGAAGTGGAGCATGGGGAAATCGTCGTCGTGTGCAGGCGGAACCAGCCGGTCGCTGAAATACGTCCCCTTGCTCCCCATCGGAATAAGCCGCGTCCCATAGGCTTGTCCAAAGGCAAATTTACAGTGCCTGCCTCGTTCTTCGAGGAGTTGCCGGAGGACATGCTCGCGATGTTTGGCGGTGCCGAATCGTGAACATCCTTCTGGACACCTGCACGTTTCTTTGGATCGTGTCGGGAGGTCCCGAGTTGTCCGACACTGCCCGTCGGCTTTTTTCTGATCCCGCCAATGAGGTCTACCTGAGCGTTGCCTCCGCATGGGAGATCATCGTCAAACACAAGCTGGGCAAGTTGCCGCTCCCGGGCACTCCCCACGAATTCATCAAGAAGTGGCGCACCCGCCATGATATCGATTCATTGCCGCTGGACGAAGCGGCGGTATTGCAGCTTTCCCGACTCCCGGATTATCACAAGGACCCCTTCGACAGAATTCTCATCTGCCAAGCAATTGCCGGAGGACTGGTCATCCTCACGCCCGATCCTCGCATAACAAAATATCCCATCAGGGCGGAGTGGTAACTTTCCATCATGCATTAGTGGAGGAAGTATGGGTTCAGTCATTTTTGCGCCACTGCTTCTTTTTGTTTTCAATAGCTGATTCTATATGCTTCAACTCTTCATCATCGGCAAGGGCTTCCTCTTTCGCTTCGATAACAAGCCGATTGTGATTAAAGATATCGTATTGATCAAGCGCCAGTTTGTCTGCTATCTCCTTGGCCACTTTGCCGGCATCAGCGAGAATCTCTCTTTCGTTAAGTTGCAGGAAGGCATCCAGTTTTTTCCGCCAGTCGCGCATGAAAACCTGCCTTCGGCGTTTAGCCTGGTCTTCAGCATAGTTCAGATACATTTCTACAATGCGATTGAGTTGCTCTAACTCATCCTGATTCAGGTAATTCTTGGCGATTGTCACATCCCCCCTGCGGACTTTGGATCCCTTCCATGAGGTCAATCCCATATTGGGCTTCGACGAATCCGCCCGTTCAGAAATAATTTCCGCTGCCGTCTTATGGGATATGGCAAAGTGCAGTTTATTCTGGACGATACGGAAAAACTCGAGCGTTTCCTCTGCCTTCGGATCGTAATCAGCCGCAAGCCTATAAATGTCGCGAATTTTCTGATAGAAGCGCTTTTCGCTCGACCGTATGTCACGAATCCGCTCCAGCAGTTCATCAAAGTAGTCGGAACCAATATTACTGCCTTCTTTCAGGCGTTCGTCGTCCAGAGTAAAGCCCTTTACGAGATACTCATTCAGTCTTTCGGTAGCCCATTTTCGGAACTGCGTGCCACGGTTGGATTTAACCCGGTAGCCAACCGCTATAATGGCTTCAAGATTGTAGTGCCTGACCGCACGCTTAACCCGCCGGGAACCTTCCTGTCGAACTATTAAGTAATCCTTAACCGTTGCCGTCTCTGAAAGCTCGCCTTCTTTATATACATTGCTCAAGTGGATATTGATGTTAGGAACAGTTGTTAGAAACAACTCCGCCATGGCCAGTTGGCTCATCCATACCGTTTCATCCTGCAACCGGACTTCGATTCTGGTTCTGCCGTCGTCCGTCTGATAGAGAATCAGATCGCTTTTCATTGGGTCATCTTGATTCCTTTTTTTCATATATCATCACCCTTCAGCTTTTTCAGTATTGTCAAGTTTTACCACAGAGCGCACGGAGAAGGAATTGAATATATGGAGAACCCGTGACATAGTGTCACGACTTCACTTCCGTATTCATTGCGCGATCCTCTTTCCGGACTTCTTCCTGTTGCGCTTCTTAGGTACGCCTTCAACATCTTCGCTCAATTCGCGTTCAATCTCCTCAACGCTGGGAAGCGCCGATTTCAGGCTGTGTGGTAGCGCCCGAGTCAGTTCATATTCAGAAATACCGATCGGTTTGGAAACGCCTCGCAACGTGTATTCGGCCAGCACGGACTTCTTGTCCTGACAGAGAATCAGCCCGATGGTAGGATTATCGCCCGCATGTTTTAACCGGTCATCCACCACATTGCAGTAGAAGTTCATCTTGCCCGCGTATTCCGGTTTGAAACCGCCCTTCTTCAATTCGATCACCACGAAGCAACGGAGCCGCAGATGATAGAAAAGAAGGTCAATGTAAAAATCCTCTTCTCCGATGTCGAGATGATACTGCCGTCCGACAAAGGCAAACCCCTGCCCGAGCTCCAGCAGAAATTTCTCCAGATGCCGTATCAGGCTAGTTTCCAGCTCACGCTCGTGAAACGGCTCTTCAAGGGTGAGGAAATCGAAGATGTAGGGGTCCTTTAAAGCCTGTTGTACCAAGTCAGATTGAGGAGAAGGCAAGCGGCTCTCAAAGTTGTGTATTGCCTTGCCCTGGCGTTCGTGCGCCCGACCTTGAATCATATGAAGCAGAATGTCCCGGCTCCAACCCTGCTCTATTGCGGTTTGAGCGTACCAGCAACGGGTCGGTATATCTTTGACTTTTTGCATCAGCAGCACATTCTGCGCCCATAGCAATTGGGCAACGAGCCGTTGCATTAATTCGGCGTCACCCTGTTCCTGGTCTGTCGAGTTCTTATCCGTCAATTGGGCAACCGGCCGTTGCCCAATTGGAGAAAGAGACGGGTATTCACGATAAAACTGCACCATAAGCTTGATATTCCGTTCGGAAAATCCTTTTACTTCCGGCAGTTCGTTGCGAAGATCACGGGACAACCGTGGAATGACAGAGGTCCCCCATCCTTCCCGTTCCTGTCTTTCCAGAATCATCCGTCCAATATCCCAGTAGGTCAGGATCATTTCAGCATTAGCGGACAGCATGGCGCGGGTCTGTCCCTGCCTGATCCGCTGTTTGATCTGGCCGAGCAGTTCGGCGTATTGGACAAGTGGTTGCGGCATAAAGGAAACTCCTCAATGATCCTGATGAAAAATTAGTTCATTCATGACGGCATTACTTCCTCTCGATCTTCTTCCGGCTTTCTGATGTCGTCAGGTAGTTTTCGCGCGACACTACTCGTTTCCCGGTTTTTTGTTCAAGGTCTTTTCGCGCCTTTCCGGCAACTTCTCCGCCCTTGCGAGCAGCATGTTTGCTTTCATGAAATCCCTTGGCATCATCAACCCGCGTAATCTCGGTCGTCGCCGCCTCGCCGAGCATCGAGAAGATCAGCTCAAGGTCGTTCATATGGTCCCGCAGGTTTTCACGCTTCAGACCTTTGATCTTCTTGTGTTTCCCAGGCGTAATGCCGAAAGCAGCCTTGGCAATTTCCGCGGTAAGGATCTCATATTCCCTTTTCTCTCGCACGTCCCGCTTTTTCCATTCATCCGTAAGCTCTTCCCTGATGGCGATACCCCTCATCCGCTTCTCGATCCAGTCGTCGGAGTAGCCCTTGGCCTTATAGAGCGCCCGCGTCCTCTTCGAACCGAGTTCCGGGTCTTCAATCTCCTGCACCCGCTCATAGCCGACTTTGGCGAGCCAACGTTTGAAGGGCTCCGCCTTGGGAGAAGGAATGGACTGGATGATGCGAAAAACACCCTCGGTATTTGCGCAGTTTGTCTCACGCGTTTTCCCGTCCGGCGCCATAATTTCAAGGGGGGTACAAATTGTACCCCAGTAGGAATTAAGCTCTGTATCCCGCTGTCTTATTTTCTTGATATACTGCTTTGGATCAGCGCTATCGGTTAACGCTTCTACAACATCAGAGACAGAAAACCACCACTCGTTCTTGTACAGCGTTCTCCTGATTTCCTTCCCCTTGAAAACCGCGATGCTTTTTCCCATTCCTATTCCTCCGTCCTATGAGGCATTGTAAACAACTCCATTTCCGCCTTCTTTCTCATTCCTTTGTTGGCAATCGCTCCCGGCATGCAGGAATCCTTCAAAGAACAATCTTCGCACCTCCCGTCGTTCACCGGCGGCGGAAGCCGCTTCTCCGCGATCATGGCATGGACTTCGGCAGCCACCTCCTCTACCCGACCCCGCAGCTCATCGGTGAAGACTACCTCTTTCCGTTCCCGTGACCCGTGCCAGTAAAGAGCGCCCTTCTCCACCTTCACCCCCAGCATCTCTTCAAGACACATGGCCTGTGCGCAGAGCTGAACGTAATCATTCTGAAATGTTTTATGTCTTCCCGATTTATACTCAACAGGATATGGAATTTCTCCATGAAACTCTACCAAATCTGCCTTGCCGACCAGATGCAGCCGCTTTGACCAAATCGGAAGAGCTCGTTCATATCGTACACCAGCCAAAGAATGCGAGGAGTCTTCGTGAACATTCTCATGCATGTCGCGCCCGCGCATGGTGTACAGGTTCTCACTCCAGACCTGTTCAACGTGCACCAGCCCGCAACGCCGCGGGCAGTAGAGGTAATGATTCAGAGCGGAAATCATGATCGGCTCTTGATTGTCCATAGCCTTTTCTCAAATGCAGCAATTATCAGCAAAGTTCGTCAAGGGGAGCACACCAGCCATATAGCCAAGAAAGTCGTCATATTTCAGGGTCCAACGGTATAGTTTTTCAAACCCATGAATTGGCGCTACGCCATACGTCCTTTCCTTTGACGAGTAAATATTGATGCTTTTTTGCTGCAATTCAAACGGTTCAACTCTTTCACGACGCTCAAGGCGTTGGCGCAAATCATCATCCACAACAACAGTAATCGTGTTTGAATCGATGACCTTAAATTTCTCATCAACCTCGGGGAATTCCCGTTTTTTCTCAGCCTTTACAATTGGGTCATCCTCACAACGTCCCCTGTTGCGGTCTCTTACCTCCCGTCTCATGGCCTCTTTACAGTAATAGGGAGAAACGTGCCCCTTCTCATAGAGGTCCGCAAGTATTCTTGAAGAAACAGTGAACGCGGGATGTTCTCTGAGGAGTTCACTTGCCTTAATCCTGAAACTCCACAGCTCGCAGGTTCCGAACTCTCCCGAACGATTCACACGACCGGCTGTCTGAATGGTGCTGACCAGACTGCACATTTCGCGGGCTGCGGACTGGAATGATAAATCAACTCCCGCCTCAACGCATGAGGTAGCAACCAGCGTCCAATCGGTGTCATTCTTATCACCCAGACGTTTTTTTACCCTTTCCAGGACTCCCTTGCGATCAATCGGGGCCAGCGCTGTTGATAGGTGTTCAACCTTTTGCCTGTTCTTCTGCTCTGCTCCGGCAAGCTCCCTGGCCACTGCCGCAGCCGACTGAACAGTGTTAAGGATAACAAGACGCGGTCCCGGCAATTGGACTATCCAGTCACACAAATCCGTGAGAGAATGCGCCTCGTTTTTGATTCTGTAGGTGATTCTTGATGTTTCGGTATGCATTGCCGACGAACGCACATCAAGACTGACCAGTTCTGCAAGCCGAGCCGGTGGTGCCGAAAACTCCTCAAACTCCCAAAAGCGCGTAAGGGAACCGGAAGCCATGACGATATAACAGCCCCAATCTTTCACGAGTTCCTGGAGCCATTTCCAGGCCTGTGGCCAGAGATGTGCGGGCAATGCTGCGTGGGCTTCATCGATGAAAATGGCTGAACCAGCCAACTGATGTAGCTTACGAAGCGTTGCGGGGTGTTTGCTTGCAAGGGTCTCAAAGAACTGTACGGCAGTCGTGACGGTTATCGGCGCATTCCAAAGAAAGGAAAATGCTCGGTTCGCCTCCTCTTCAAATTCTGCCTTGTGGTGGTGAGCAGCAACTACTCTTTCCGACTCTTCGCCATCCAGTACCAGCGCCTTGCGGTAGACATCAACTGACTGGTCAATTATGTTGGTGAACGGCAATACAACAAACACGCGCCGCAGACCTTTCTCCTTTGCAGCCTTTAGAAGATGAGCCATGACAGCTGTTGTCTTGCCAGTTCCGACCGGGCTGTCACAGGCAATCATGCCGCCTTCGTTCGGTTGGGCAGTTCGGCATGCATCATATACCTGTCGCCGGACTTCATCTCGTTCCTTCCTGCTATTGTCGTCAGTTGTCAGACCGTCAACATATTGGTCGAGCGCCAGAAGCCGCTGTTCGGCTGCAAGCGGCATATCGCCTTCGGGTACGACATTTCCATAATGCCGCGCAGTGTCGGTGTGATCTGCATCTACGAGGCATGACAGTGCCATACGCATGAAGAGCGGTGTTGCGGCTTTGCCCTTCCAATCCTGTTCTGAAACGCCAACACCAATCTCTGCTGCATGAACAGCAAGATAACCGGACAGGCCGAGAGCGGTGCTGCCTTTAGCCGAAGCCTCACGAAACATATCAGGTCCTCTGACCTGTTCATCCGGCAACGAAAGCAAGCCTTTGTGATGGCAAGCTACCAGAAAGGCACCAATAAGATTTGCCCACCGCTTCGAGTCGGTCAGAAGATAAGCCGTCCCCGCATCCCAATGCTTCACCGGCAAGCTTCCCTTGCTGCCAGTTCGCAGCACAGTCTGATTGTCATCGTCCAGTTTTCCCAGATCATGGTATGCAGCGGCGTACTCCACAGCCGCCAGCAAAAGCGGGCCAAGCGGAGAATACGCCGCCGCCCTCTTCGCATACTCGCGCGCCATGCGTAGGACTTCCGAGACATGCTGCCTATATGTCTGTTCCGCTATGCCGTCCTTGGCGCTATGGGCGAGATATTCGCTCATTTAGAACTCCATCAGGTCTTTCAAAGGAGCGACTTTCCCCTGAAGCTCGGCAGGAAGAGTAGACGGAATGTCATACTCTTTCCTGTTGTTTGATGCACTATCCGAATGTTCCAGTTTCGTCGGCGTGAGCGAGTCAATCAGCTTGAAATCCGAGCAAGAGCCGATTGCCGATTTGTGCTCCATGTACCAAGCATTCAGGATCTCTACGTTTGGCCGCACATATGAGCGTGAATGGGCATAAGCGTGGGGGATCAAGGCCAACAGTAATTCAATATCTTTTGCCGTACACCCAGATTTGTGCGCCGCACTGGGATTCACAAAAAACGGCATGCAATAGATGCCATGCTGGACGATACGGTAGGCCATTGGCGCCATGCCACGATCCTTGTCCCCCTCGACACCGGCCTTGTTAGTGTTCGTGTGGCGCTCGATGATGATTGGTGCTACCGAAAGCCCCATGCCAAATTGCACAACGCCGGTTTTAATGGTATTGGCTGCTCCCTCTTCAAGAAAGGTATTGCCGAAAATCCTGGCATCCCAGTATTTCTGTTTGAAAATCTTGCCGTTGTCTTCAAGCTCTTTCTTGATCTTACCCCGATCGCGTCCACGTGATTCAAGGACTTCAAACTCCCCGTCAGCAAGACCAAGATGCTGCTTGAGTTCCTTCCAGACTGGCCCCTCTTTATCCTCTACAAGGTCTCGCAGTTTCCGTTTGAATGACACCGGTGAAATTTCCCCCAGTCTATCGGGACGCTGGCGAGGATCGCTCTCGCGATCTGGGTCGCCGTTGGGGTTGGAATTGATGGCCTCGATGACGAGAAGGCCAGTTGCGCGCATGATCTTTTTAGCTTCGTTTGACATGGTCTGTCTCCTTTTCCTTAAATGTGTTGGTTTAATTCTTTTCTGATTCTACGCGGGCAAGATACCCGAGCAGCATCTGTGCTTTATCTGTATCACTGGACCGCTGCGGCAATGGGGCTTCCTTCAACTGCTCTGATACCTCGCTAAGCTGCTTAAGAAAAGTTTTTACCAGGCCCACCCTATCGCCCTCCTTCACTGTTCGTGCCCATGCCTGATAGGGCAAAACCCTCTGAGATAGCATTGAAAGGGCTTTTTCAGGAGTTTCAAGAGCAGTTGCCATAAGCGCATTGCCAACTAGCTGCGGCGGAACGGACCCTTTACGCGGTCCTTTGCAGTATTCGAGGTGCAGACTGTCGGCGAGGTTTAGTAACCTGCCGACCAGAAAAGCAGAGGATGTCATAATTTCTCCTTTCGTGTGTCCCAGTTTATGTAAGCTCAAACTTATAATTGACGGGAGCAACAATTTTTGTTTCTCATATTTCTTCGTGTATTTTTTATCGATCATATGCACAAGCCCTTGTGCATTTGCCTGTCCAAGCGCCAGAAACAACGGTAAACTGTTGCGAAGGGCTACGTTCAGCGCCCTTGTGGCAACCTGGTGGAGTTCGTGACCATCCCCCAGCAGCAGAATTAATGCATCATTGACGGAGAATCCGTGCGCCCCTTCCGCACGGGTGCCCTGACGGGACCAAACCGTATTCAGACACCAAACCGCCTCTGCCGGAAATGGTATCAGCGTTTCAATCCAAACTGGCGTATCACCCTTGTTTTTTCCGAAACTCCGTATCTTGATTGTAGGACCATTCCTGCTGCCCTCCTGCCAAAGCTGAGCCGCATGAATAACATGATCGGCAGAATATCGCCTGCTCGCCAGTACCTTGGTGCGCGCGTCGCCCGGTCTTTTCGCAAGAACAAATACACGAACCCCGGAATCTACCGTTTCCTTTGTCCTACCCCGCAAGGCAACCGTTACTCTCTCAGCGAGCGCAGCAAACCGCGCTTGCCCTATTTCAGCTAATTCGTCTTCCGCATCTCCCATTATGCCAGCCAAGTCAGGCAAACTATCTGGAATTTGGGTTGGATAGGCAAATAATAGCATCGGTCGTTCCATCCTACGGCTGAGGTCACACCATGTTTTCCCTTTACGATCGTCGTCTCCAAGCCATTCCAGTGCACGCTTCATTTCTTTCCGCACATCATTCCCGACAGAAAAAGATTCGTGCTCAATCATTCCGTATCGCATCTGACAAGGAGAGTCTTTGGTCATGGCCCGAAGCTTTACATTACCAAGTGCGTTTTTAAAACCGACATCTGGAAATTTCTCGTCATTCCCGGAAGCATTACAGCCAAACGCGTCTACTTCCGCAGAAACTTTCGTTGTCGTTGATGACAGCAGTTTTGAGTTCATCCATTTTTGAACTTCCGGATGATTTGCAGGGAATTGTTTCCAATCACTAATTTCGAAAACAATCTGAAAGTCTAATGGTTTTGCGCCACTATAGTAAAACAACACATCTATTGGCCATGACTTGCCTTCTTCAATATTCTTAATCAACTCGCCATACAATTGACCATGGAATCTCTTTGAATCAATTTTTTTCGCTCTCGCAAGAAGTTCAGTAATTGACGAAAACTCATCAGGGACATCAGTAAGTTTTGCAAACAAGTCGTTTACTGGTTTATCAAGACATTCGTTGATTTTATCGAATGCATTTGTCTTCTTACCCAAGTTATCCAGCCACAGATTTGTGGAACAGGTGACAATTTTTTGAATTTCATCTCGCGACATGTTGCTGCTTTTTTTCATGGTGATTAATTTCTTTTTGCATTCGTCATCAGTCACTTTCAACAATGGTGGCAAGTTAACCGACGGAAAGGAAACCCCATATGATCCGACACCATCCCATTTTCGAACTGTCTGTACCTGATCAATGGCCATCGAGCTGATGCTTGAGATATTTCCATCTTTATCCAAGTATACAGAGCAAGCTGTTCTCTTTGGACATAAAGTAAACTTGGGGTGATAGTCCGGAGGGTTTATTCCTGCTTTTTCCAGGCATATCGATAGTTCACGAAGCTCATTCAGCATAGACAAGCCCTCCGTTTCTCACTTTAGCATCAGGCTTGTAAACTGGTTGTTTGCTCCCTGATGGTTCAAACACAGAAAAAAGAAAACTTGGCAGGTCGAGTGAAATATCTTCCTGTATCTGCGTACCCTCCCGAAATGGCCCGATATAGTCTGGTACAAATTCACGCCAGCCAAGGAAAGGCGTATCATGCCACTGCCCTTTTTTCAAGCGGCGGTTGAACATATCCTGGCAGGCGTGCAGCGCATTGAGTCCTTTACTTGCCTGCAAACGCGCTTTTTCGGATAACGTCCCGGCAAATCGCGCCGGTTTTATCTCCGCATAAAGCCGGTAGCACACATTGATCAGAGTTGTTGCCAGCAACTGATAACTACTGTGTGGCATAATTGCTGTTTTCCGTAATGGCCCCCCGTAATTGGTCGCGTAGTTGTGGAAAACGATCGGCTTACAAATTTCCACCTTGACCGGTACGATCTCCACTGTCTCAATCCTGACAACCGCCTCAAACAGACCTTTTGCCGCTGAATACGTCGGTACAGGATAACTCACCGGCGAGTCACCCGTGTCTGGGCGTGTCCACATAGCCGTGGGACCGGATACCTCCATTTGAATTGAGTAGGTTTGCATATACGCTCCTTTCTCCCCCGTTTGTTCACATCAATTCCAACTCCACAGCCCCGCCAGCCGTCTCCACTCGGTACAGCCAAAGTCAAAAGCGAATTTCGCAGCCATCTCAGATGTTCCGTTCAGGTGATCCCGGAGCGGATGCACGCGTCCGTCTTCGGTTACGTGGGCGATGGGGTCGGGTTTGGTCGTCATGAATCTCCTGTTCAACCTTTTTCCTGAGTGCAAGGGTCCAGTTCTGTTTCCCCCCTATTCGGTAAAGGCCAGTGGGAGATACTTCCGGTGCTGCCCACGCCCCCGCTTTAAGGTCACAAAATGCGACCTCAAGTTCTTATGTTCCTTCTCGCTTAGAATCATAATTCCTTATGCCCAATACGATTTTTCGAAGAGGCAAGTGGGTGCCTTGCCCACCAGATATGAAGCATTGCCCCATGGGCGCCCCTTTGGCTCGATTAGCCAACCGCCAGATAATCGCCATAATCGCCAAGTAGATGCCAACCAATCGCCAAGTTACTTAAGAACATAATGAACGTTCCTGCCTCTACCTTTTGACAATAATACCCCTTTTCCAATTAGCCCATTCACGTCTATCCTGACTCCCTCATCAGAAAGCCCGGTTATTTCACGATACTCCTTGTTCGTAATCTTCCCTTTCTCCTTTACATACATCACTGCCTTGATCTGCCTTTCATTCAAGCCAAGGTTGCGGAGATATTCTTCTGTATAGACGTCTTTTCTGAAGATCACCCTGAATCCCTGATACTCTTCAAACTGCGGCTCAGGAAGTCCTGATTTCAGGCAGGCACTTCGCATCTTGTCTATTCCGCTGCCCCACTGTTCAATGAGGCCTACGTCATAGAATATCTCCCCTATACCCTTGTTCCTGAGCACAGAGGGATGGGGCTTGTAAAGGTCATCCATGGTTATCCCGAGAGGGAGTCCTCCCGGATTCCACACAATCAACCTGTCGTCATATATCCTTACTTCGGTGTTCGATGGAATGGTATAATCTCGATGGCAGACCGCGTTGATCAAAGCCTCTCTCAGCGCTTCGATGGGATAGTCCCATATTTCCTCTCTTGCGGGCCTTCCGGTCATGACAAAACGAACGTTGATGTTTTTGCGGATGAAATCCATTGCATCGTCTATCTGCTCTATGATGGTGCCTTCGATCATCCTGTCATCGATAACGATGGTCTCTTCCTTGAATCTGCCGCAGTGTACCGCTGTCTGGGAGAGGAAACGCTTGCCGTCCTTGCGAAAGAGAAGGATTGCCGCCCAGGTGGCTTGTCCGTCTTTTATCAGATCGAGCTTTTCGAGAACCTGCAGAGGCGTCTCATCATTACCGATCTTTCTCCTGCCGGATTGGTTTGCCTTGTTGACATATCGCTTGACCTTCGCAAGATCTATGGCATCAACAGAAGCATCTTTTGCCGGAAGCTTGTCCCAGCTCGTGCCGGTGGTGGCGAGATGCACTTGGGCAACTTCGTTCGGCGTCATTATCCGGTTGCTGTTTCCCACCCTCCTGAGGCATCTGCCTCTCACGGATACAGGCTTAATAGGGACTTCTTTGATCCATATCATCACAACATCCTTACCCTCTATTTCGGCCTGTTTGATTTCCGGTACGATGCTGGGCTCCGTGCACTGAGAAATCTGATTTGCCCAGTCTTTGAGCGTCTCTTTTCCGATTTGAATGCCTTTGACTCTTCCTTTATCCGAAAACCCGATAAGAATCACTCCGCCTTTCGTGTTGGCAAACGCAGCCGCGGTTTCGATAGCTTCTCTGTCGAATTTTTCCTTAAACTCTATTTTCTCGGATTCGCCCTTTCCGAGCAACACTCCGATTTCATCGTGACTCATTTCACACCTCTGCTTTTTCTTTCCAGTCTTTGACAGAAAACCGTGCAGCCCGTTCGGCGGTATCAGTCCGGTGCTCCGTCAGCAAATGCCGTCGGCTTCAAAGTGTGCCAAAGGATTCTCAGTGCCCATATGACCTCAGTCTTCACCCCGCATAAAATATCCGGCACATATCTCGACCATCTTTTGCAAGAGATCAGGGTGATCGTTCACGCAAAACTCTGTTCCGTTCCTATCGTAAAAGTAGATCTTGCCGTCATCCCATCCGACCAGTTCATTACTCATCGCATCACCCTCACCGTTGTTCACTTCCAATGCTTCAATGGCTGCTCTGCTCGGCCATGCCCCCTCTCCCCGTTAGACCGTTCTTGTCTAACGGGGCTGGCACTCACCCCCTTTAGGGGGCGAGGGGACGCGAGGCTGACTCGCTTTCCATCGGCGATGAGAAGAAACCGTCGAAGCCGATCTTCTGTACCTGACGCTGCCTTCTTTGGCCTGGAATCCGATTCTTTTTCTTGGCGGCTCCGGCTCCGCCATGAGTTGGCGGATGGCTCTGACCAGGGTACGAATTGCTCCGTCATGGGATTCGAGTTTTGTCTCTAACTCGGCTAATTTCTGTGCAAACTCTTTATTCGTCGAGAGTATTCCACGAAGTTTTACGAATGCTCGGACTACATAGATGCTTACATCAATGGCCCGTTTGGTATTAAGAACACTGGCGACCATGATCGCGCCGTGCTCAGTAAAAGCATAGGGGAGGACCGAAGCAAACTTGAGCTTCGAGAGGTGGTCGCAATTTGCGACCACCTCTGCTTTTTCTTCAGACGTAAGCTGAAACATGAAATCCCCAGGAAATCGGCCCTTGTTGCGCTTCACCTGTTCGTTCAGTCGTTTTGTTGTTACTCCGTAAAGTTCGGATAGGTCCATACTTAACATGACCCTCTGCCCTCGAATCAAGTAGATTTTCCGCTCAATCACGTCCTGTGGAATGAGTCCCTTCATGCGTCCCTCCTGTTGACATCATTTGTTGACAGGCAATATCATGCCATCCCGGCCAGCCTTCCCCACCCGGCGAAGTCGAATTCCGAGGCTAACTGCGCGGTGCGTTCGATAGTTCACTTCAAGCGCTTCAATTCCTGATTAACATACTCCAGATGGAATTGTTCAGAATCAAATTTCCCGCCGATCCATTCCAGCATCTCATCGTGCTCAGGGTGCTTCGGATCACGAATAGCTTCCAGGAATTCCTCATAGCCCCAGATTCCTCCGCAATCCTCCGGCGGACAGGCGCGTAGGCCATCGGCGCAGAAAGGATAGCGCACACCGGGCTCGGGCTCCAGAACCTTTTCCACGAGTACCTCGTGCTCCCATCCGTCGCCGAGGTCGTATTCATAGATAAACTTCTTCTTTAATCCGGGCGCCGCTTCAGCAAGTGTTATTTTCCGTTCATCCTCGACATCGAAATCATAGTCCGGGGAGGGTTCGCCATAGTACTCTCGCCCCACCTTGAACTGATGAAGATGCGAATTCGTCCAGCCCATGACGCTCTGAAGTATCCAATGAAGCTTCTCCAGACTCGTATCACTGGCGACCTGAATCCTTCTCCATATCGGCGGCTTGGAATTCTTCAAGGTCACTTTCAACTGATATACAACAGGTTTCTTATTGATACGTTTTGGCATGGTTTCTCCTTTTTTATTTTACGAATGAGTTCGTCCGTCTTCAGTTACGTGGGCGATGGGGTCGGGTTTGGTCGTCATGATCTCCTATTAAACCTTTCTCCTGAGTGCAAGGATCCAGTTCTGTTTCCCCCCTCACCCCGTTAGACAGTTCTTGTCTAACGGGGCTGGCCCTCACCCTGGTCTCCCACTGCGGGGAAAGGGGCGGAGTTAACGTGGATGAGTATACTGCTGATAGTGGACAGATTATGTCAAGTATTAAGAAAATGTTCAAGGTTAAGACATTTTGTTCAATAAGATCAAACCGTTCAAGATAAAACATTTGGTTCAAAGAGGTCAAAAAGTTCAAATAGTTCAAAGGGTTCAAGATAAAACCTTTTGGTTCAAAGGGTTCAAGATAAGAGATTTTGTTCAATAAGTTCAAATCGTTCAAGATAAAATATTTTGTTCAAAGGGGTCAAAAAGTTCAAATAGTTCAAGGGGTTCAAAAAGATCAAAAAGATCAAATGGTTCAAACCTTGTTATTATCCATTCCATGGTCTTTTAGGATCTCATCGAGTTTTTCTTTCATGCTTTTTTGTTTCGGCTGTTTGTACTTGGCGCCTTTGTAGGGGCTTTTTTTGATATAGTCCATAAAATTGTGGATCATGACGGAGAGCTTTTTGAATGAATCGATGAGGTGAGCGGTTTCTTTTGTTTCCGCATAGCCTTGGTCACCGGCTATATGCAGTTGGCATCTCACTTCTCCGCAGGAGCCTTTGGCAATGGAGAGAAACTGGATCAGCTCTTGGTTGCCTCCCCGCTCATAGCCTTCGGCGATGTTGGACATGACGGAAACCGCTGCCCGCCGGATCTGGTCTCGAAGGCCGTAGTCCTTGGCGAATTTGCCGTTGCTGGTGAGTCGGTAGATTTTGTTTGTCAGATCTCTCGCTCGTTGCCAGATTTCGAGATCTTCGAAGTACTTGACAGTCATTTTAAGAACCTCTGGTTCAAAGGGTTCAAGTCGTTCAAAGAGAATGGACCGTTCAAAAAAAAACATTTGGTTCAAAAAGTTCAAGTGGTTCAAATTGTTTAAACAGTTCAAGTTCAAAACCTTTGATTCAAACCGTTCAAAGGGTTTAAGCTGTTTAAGAGTTCAGGCGTTTCAACTACTTGACCGGTTTAAACTGCTTGAACGGTTTGAACTGTCCAAACTATAGACCTGCCTCATTCTCTCCAGATCTGCCCGGAGTTCCTCAACGAGCGCTTCCGGTTCGATGACCTCGGCCTGGGAGCCGAAGCTTAAGATCCACCGTTTGATCTCCAATGTCCCGCCCACGGTCAGTTCCATGAGGAGCGAGCCGTCCTTGTATTTCTTTATCTTCTGGCTCGGATGCCACTCACGCTCTTCGATGTAGCGGGCAATTTCGGGGTTGAATCTTACCTTGACGTGAATGGGGTCTTCGATCATGACGCTGAAGGCGTGTTCAATATATTCGTTGAAGTCGAAGTTTTCAGGGGTCAGGAAGTTATCATCCGTAAGGTTCAAGAGGGTGATCCTGTCCACGGCGAACATGCGGATCTTGTTTCTCAGATGACATAGCCCCACAAGATAGACTGTGCCGTCCCGGTACCAGAGTTTGTAGGGGTCAACTTTTCTGACCAGAGGTTTAGTATCTTTGAGGCCCTGGTAGCCGATCTCCACACGGCGCTGTTCGGCTGCGGCCGAAAAGATCTGACTCAAAAAACCTCTCTTGCCGGAGTAGTCTTTAGCCGCGCTCAGGTTGATTGAAAAGATTTTTCGGAGGTTCTCGAAGGATTCGATCCTGCTCTGATCAAAGGTGGCCCTGATTTTGTGGCTGATAGACTCTAAGGTGGGCCTGAGAAAGGGATCGCCCAGGGCCTTGAGAAATCGTGTGCCTTCCTGGATGGCGTAAAACTCGGTGGGAAGGAAGGTGATGGGGGGGACGTCCTTGTAGCCGTCGATCAGGGACCAGTATTTGTGTCTCCCTTCTTTCTTGTCTACGAGAGGAAAGATCAGGCTGAGTTTGTCCAAGTCACGCAGGATGGTCCGTTTGGAGACTTCATATTCTTCGGCCAGTTCATCAAGGGTGGTTCTGCTTCGCCGGCAGAGGGTGTTGATAATCCCCCATTGTCTTTCGATCTGGCCTGCGTTCACGAGAGAATCCTCCATGCAGGTAATCTAATAACAAAGAGGAAACGGTGTCAAGGGGAAAAGTGGAACCCAAATTCACCATCAAACCACAGAGGGCACAGAATAACTGATGGATAATAGAGATAAAACATTAAACAAGTTCCTCATCTCTGTGCACTCTTTTCTGAAAGATTAAGTTTGCCTTATTTTATCAATCGTTTTGAGAACGCAGAGAAAATCATCTGTGTGCTCTGTGGTTCACAGATTTTGTTGGCGGATTCTGGTGGAAATATGGGGGCTTCTAACGGGGTTGATCTTGCGGCATGAAAAAGGTATAGTACGAAAAAACAAAATGGTTTGAATGGTTTTTTAGGAGGGACTATTTCATGGGAATCCTGATTTCCGAGATGCGGGAAGGGAAGGCTGTGGAGGGGATCTATCTTGTCCGGAGCAAGAGTATCGGGACGACCCGGGCGGGGAAAACGTTTTTGACCCTGAAGCTGGGAGACCGGTCCGGAGAGATGGAGGCCAAGGTCTGGGAGGGGGCGGAGAAGGCCTCTAAGGAATGCTCCACGGGTGATTTTGTGAAGGCAGCGGGGCAGGTGAACGAATACAACGGGAAGCTTCAACTGACCCTCCAGTCGGTCAAACGGGTGGAGGGGGCCGACATCAATCCCAGGGATTTCCTCCCCTCCTCCAAAAGGGGGGCCGATGAAATGGCGGCCGAACTCTCGGCCTGCATCCGCAAGGTCAAGGACCCGCACCTCGCGAAACTTCTTTTGATGATCTTCCAGGCCCCCGCGTTCAAGGAGAAATTTTCCACGGCCCCTGCGGCCAAGGCCATGCACCATGCCTATCTGGGCGGCCTTCTGGAGCATACCCTCTCCGTGTTCCGTCTCTGTGAGGATGTGGCGCCCCGTTTCCCGGAGGTGGACCGGGACCTGCTGTTTGCCGGGGTGCTCCTGCACGATATCGGAAAGGTGGATGAGCTTGAGTATTCCAGGAACTTGGGATACACGGACCGGGGGCGCCTTATCGGCCATATCGCATTGGAACTGGAACAGGTCTCGGAATGCATCCGCGCCATACCCGGATTCCCGGACGAGAAGGCGATCCTTCTCAAGCACCTGCTACTCTCCCATCACGGCAAAGAGGAGTTCGGGTCTCCTGTGAAGCCCATGATCCTGGAGGCCCTGATCCTGAATATGATGGATGACCTGGATGCCAAGACGCAGGCCTTCCGCGGGATGATGGAGGGTTCTCAGGGGGATGAACGGTGGAGTGCGTATCATAAGCGTCTGGGGCAGTTTGTCTTCAAGGGTTTTGCGACGGAAGACGGGCAGGGGGCCGGGAGAGACGATGCGGAGCCCGGCGGGCTCGAAGCGCCTTCATCTCCGTCAGACAAAGACGAGGATCACCCGACGCTGTTCTGATTTGTAAAACATACCATGCCGGTGAGGAGTTCCTGTGAGTTCGGGGCATCACTCTCTGGTGTCGTGTCAACCTTGTTGTGTCTTTTGGTGCCGCCCCCTCATCCTAACCTTCTCCCCTGTGGGGAGAAGGGATGTTTGAACTTCCTCTCCCCTTGGGGAGGATTGAGGTGAGGGGGGAAATGGGATACGTCATTTTAGACGTGACACGATCCTTGAACCCTTGAACCCTTGAACCCTTGAACCCTTGAACCCTTGAACCCTTGAACTCTTGAACCCAATATACCTCATGGATGAACATCTGTTTCCATGGGGAAGGCGGCGGAGAGCCGGACCGCCTGATGAGGGCCTTTTGTGAGGGCCGTCTGTCAGGGTTTTTCCTTCTTCATCCCTTCGATGATCCCTGCCAGGCGGCTTGATACAAAGGCCTTTTCGGTTTCGCCCAGGGATTCCTGTATAGCGGCCAGTTCAGAGGAAAGCAGGGCCTTGAGCCCGGCCAGGAGCGCCTCTTTCTTCCTGTCCGCTGAGACCCTTTCAAAGTTCTCCTTGAGAACCTCGGCCGCAAGGGTGCCGTCGGGCAGGAGAAAAATCCCTTTCATGATCACCGGATGATCCTCTTTGACCTCCTCGAGGTAGTAACAGAGGTTCTTGTCGCCCATGCGGCCGACTTTCTCCACGAGATACCGGTAGATATATGAGTAGAGCCGGTTGTAGCATCGGGTGGTTTTATCGAAGAAGTCAGCGGCCTTCTTTTCTTCGGCTATGCTGATCTCGGAATCCGTGATCCTGCGGATCAGGTTGGCGCACAGGAAGGCCATGAGGGTCCGGCATGTTTCAAAATCATTTCCGCCGACGAGGCTGCAGATCTTTTCAACCGGATTTTTCCCGTTGACCTGTTCGAATATTTTCTTCTCCTCCGGGGTGAGAGAGACCTCCTGGAGTTTCTTCTGGGCGCCGGAGGCGGGCTCAAACACGGTATCGATCCCGGAGATGGTCTGGAAGATCCGGTTCCATTCCATGATCTTCTGGACTCCCCTCAGGATCAGCTCCCCGGTATTGATGTTGAGGGTGATGATCTCCCTGGGGAGTTCCTTTTTCTCATTGAAGGTGTAGCTCCCTTGTGATTCCTTGAACAGGTTGAAGATGATCTCCCGGACCTGATCGGTGACGCCGTTCTTGATCTCCTCCTTGCTCAGGGCCCCTATCTCGATGAGGATCTGCCCCAGCCTTTTCTTCTCACTGATCTGTCTGGAGCCTTCGATGAAGTCCTTGACCCGGATCTTCCCTGAACGCAGCAGGGCCTCTCCGAGCCGCTCTTCTTTGTCGTTTGAAATGGCGAAGACGATCTTCCCCTGGGCGATGTAAACCATTCTTTCCTGTGTGCTGTGCTTCCAGGTGAAGATACCTGTGGCATTGGAGATAGAGAGGGCATGGAAGACCTGCGGGACCGATATCTCGGAAAGGTTCCCCTCCAGCTTGATTTCCTGTGTGATCATAATTAAAAAATATCACATCCTAAGAGGAATGGCAATAGATCAGTTTACCTACTCCGGGCCCTGGTAGCCTGAGAAGACCGGGTAGAGTTCCCTGGAGTTTTTCACCTCGCTGAATGAAAAATGGATCTTTTCCGGGTAGAGGATAAAGGGGGTGTTCTGCATCCCGCCGATACCGCCGTGGCCGCCCATCTGCTCCTCAAAATTGATGACATGGTCATCCTTCATGGCCCCGTAGAGGACCAGGTCCCCGGCATGAGTCATGCCGAACTGGTGGTAGACCTCCTTCTCGATGGCGTCCGAATCATGAAAGTCTTCAAGAGGGTCTTGTCCATCGACCTCTTTAGCGCCATTCCTGAAAAAGACCCTCCCTTTGCGCGAAAGGAGCACCACGTCTCCGTTGGACCTTCCTGCCACCAGTCCGACGCCGTCATGCCGGACCAGGGCGCCGACCAGTCCGGGATAGATCCGTTCGATCTCTTCGATGTCCAGCCTGTTCTTGGAGACGTTGAAATAGAGATTGGACATGGTGCTTGAATTCACGATCGAGATGTTCTCCAGGGTCTTCTTCTGCTTCTCTTCCAGCCCGATATGCTTGTCGATGTAGCTTGCAATCTGCTTGAAGACCCTGCGCATGAAAAAGAGGTTCTGGTCCGAGAAGCCCCGCAGTGTGGATGAGAACGCCGTCATGAGGTAGTCTTTCACTTGCCCGCCTCCGGCATCGTACTTGATGATACGCCCCTCCTTGACCTTGGAACGGATGAAGCTCTCCAGGCTTTCACCGTACTGATAGCTGAAAGGAATGGATGGGTGTTGGCCGTGATCCGATAGGATATAGATGTCGTAGCGCATCCCCTTCTTTTTTTTGATGGCCTGCCTGACGACCCTTTTGATCCCGCGGTCTATGACCTTGAGGGATTTGAGGGCGTACTTGGTCTCGGGCCCGCGCTGGTGAGCGGCCTCGTCATATCCGTTGTAGGTGAGGTATATGGAGGGCCGGCCCTGGCTGATGTCGATGACCGTTCCCACGGTTGCCACCTCATAAAAAAGAACGTTTGAGAATATCCGCACAACGGGGAAGAACCCCTCGCTCTTTTGAATTTCCCCTTTCAGGCTGACTTCAAGATATTCCAGTAATTCGTGGACCAGCTCGACTATGGTGGAGACGATCATGCGGAGCACCGGGGCAATGTTCAGGAAAAAGAGACTGAAGATGGCGAGTCCCGATAACCTCTTTTGCATGTCCTGGGTCAGAAACGTGCTCAGGGTGAAGACCGAACGGGCGGCGCCGCCGGAGAGGAGGTTCACATAACTGCTCCCGTTCTTCAGGATGCCTCTTCTTTTTGATGCGATCCCGGATTCGATCATGGAGGCCGACATGGGGTTCTTGAAACTGACCAGGATATCGTTTTCCTTGTTCAGCCACCGGAATCCCGGGATCTCCTCGTTATCTCCGTACATGATGCCGCTTTGGGCAGAAGGGGTGCTCCCGGGGATGCCGCAGTGATACCGGCTGAGCCTGAACCGTCCGGAGGCCAGGGTGTTCTTCATGAATGGCATGTATCCTTCTGAAAGGGCCTTGATCAGGATCTGGTGGGGGAGACCATCGATCTGGATGATGATGAAGCCGTTCCCCCGGTCTATCCCCTTCCATTCCTTTCTCTTCTTCTGGATGGAGTCGCGGATGACGTGCAGGGTTTTTTCTTTTTTGGGCCTCTGTTTTTTGTGCGTCTGCATGGTTTTATCCTTGTATCTATCACTTTAACGTAAGGTCCAATACAAAGTCAATCTCCCGTTCCTGTCGTTTTCACCCTTGTAATCGTCCGTAAACTTTTTTATAATCCTATAATAGGGAATATGGGAGAGAAAAGAAATGATTCGTTCATTGTGGGTCTGGTCGGCAGGGGTATTCCTTACGGTGGTCTGCGGGGTCCTTGTGATCCTTTTCTCTTTTGTGGACCCGACCGGGAGGATGATCCATCTCTTTGCAAGAATCTGGGCGCGGGGCATCCTGGCCGCAGCCGGGATAAAAGTAGATGTGCAGGGTTTGGAAAACCTCACTTTGGGATCTCCCTTGATCCTTGCATCCAATCACCAGGGGTTCTTTGATATCTTTGCCCTTTTCGCCTATGTCCCCATCCGGTTCGGGTGGATTACCAAGAAAGAGCTCTTCCGGATCCCTATCTTCGGGTATGCCATGAAGCGTTTCGGAAATATCCGGATCGACCGGTCGAATAAAGAAAATGCCCGGGAAGGCCTGCAGGCTGCAGCCAGGAAGATACGGGAAGGGCAGTCGATCATCATCTTTCCCGAAGGGACCCGTTCCATCGACGGCAGGCTTCTTCCTTTCAAGAAGGGGTGTTTCCATCTGGCAGAGGCCTCGAGGGCGCCGGTCGTTCCGATCAGTATATCCGGGAGTTTTGAAATCATGTCCAAGAGAAACTTTCGGGTCAATCCCGGGACCATCCATCTGGTCATCGGCAGGCCCATGCGGGTACAGGGGACGCATGAAGACAGCCGTAATGGTTTCACTGAACGACTCAGGCAGGCCATCATGGAAAATCAGGTTCCAGTTTGGTGAAACTCATCAGGATTTTATTTTCCTCCGGTATTCCTTCATGCAGGTCTTGCTGCAGAAATAATGCTCCTGGCCTTTGACCCTTTTACGGATGGCGCTGCTCCTTGGGATGTAGGTGTTGCAGTTCGGGTCGAGGACCATGGTATCGATGACCTGGCCTGGACTGTCCTGGTGCCGGCCCATTCCGACAAAAATGAAGAAGATCTTCCAAAAAAAGTAAAAAATGATTCCGCAGAGTAAAAGAAACAGCAGGCGTCCCATATCCCCCTCATTTTGTTTTGGGAATACCGTTTTGGCCGTCGTCCGCCTTGGTCTTCAGGGTGCTCAGGGAGAGGTGATCCTTCCATAGAAGGACCAACCCGTACAGGATCACAGGGATAAATATGAGGAAGTGGGAGAGGATCGCAAAGCTGAGGGCAACCTCCTTGGGAATCTGAAAAGCGGCCAGCCCAGCGACCACGGCCGCGTGGTAAGTCCCTACAAATCCTGGCGAGGCCGGGACGGCCACCGCTACCGCCTGGACTACAAGGAGGTAGAAAAAGGCGTAGACCGGGAGATCGATCTGGAAGGCCTTGAGCATGAGCCCGTTTCCCAGGCCGAACAACCCCCACATGATAAGAGAATAGAAAATAATGGGGACAAGGTGCATGCCCATGCGGATGGCGCCGAGTCCGGAGGCAAAGGAGTTTAGCATCGAGAGGATCTTGTTCCTCCATGATTCCGGTAACGGCCTAAGGCATGTACGGGCCCAGGAGATGGCCAGCCCGGTCTTCCTCATGATCAGGATGAGGAAGCAGATTAAGACCACGAAGAAGGGGAAGAAGACCAGGGCCGCTCCACGGAGGGCCTTGGCATAGACCCCCTGGATCCGGCTCCCGGGAAGGGAGACGATGACGAGGATCCACGCCAGGATCAGCAGGACGGTGAATATGTCGAAGAGCCTCTCCACCACGATCGTGCCGAAGGCCGCGCTCTTGGGGATCCCTTCCTTTTCCCCGATCAGGTGGGCACGGATGACCTCTCCGATCCGGGCGGGGAGCAGGTCGATGGCCATGAAACCCACCATGGTCGCGGAGAAGAGGTTGGACATGGATGCCCTGTGGAGTGGGGCCATGATGAATTTCCACCGGTAGGCCCTGATGAGTATGCCGATCAGGGATATCGCGATCATGGGGATGCAGTAATAATAGTTGGCATGCCGGAACGCCTCGGAAAGCGCGTGGAAATCGGTACTCTTCAGGAGGAGGATGACCAGGGCCAGGCTCAGGACGGCCCCGAACCAGATCTGTTTATGGGATGTTTTCATGGATGCGCTTCTTGTGGTTTTTTCATTTTCAGGATTTCCATGGCGACTTTTATATCTTCCCGGATCTGACGGACCAGGGCTTCCTTGTCCTTGAAGGTGATTTCATTCCGGATCCTCTTTGCATACAGGATTCTGACGAACTGGCCGTAGATTTCTTCATGAAAGTCAAATACATGGACTTCAATGGTGACCTTGCCTTTCCCAAAGGTCGGGTGGGTCCCGATATTCGCCACGCCGTTCCAGCGGCGCCCGCGGTGTTCCACCTGGACGGCATAGACCCCAGGTTTAGGGTAGATCTGGTTGTGCGGATTGATATTGGCCGTGGGGAATCCCAGAGACTTGCCCCGGTGATCGCCCGGTACCACGGTCCCTTCGGTGGCATAGGAGCGGCCAAGCATCCTTTCCACCTCTTCCATGCGCCCTTGCTGGACCAGTTCGCGTATGCGGGTGGTACTCACGACCTCATCATCCAGTGTGTAGGCCTGGACGACCGAGACCTTGAAGTGGTACTGCCCGCTCATCTGAATGAGGGCCTCTGTGGTTCCCTGCTTGCCTCTTCCGAATGCGTAGTCGTAGCCCACAAAGAGTTCTTTGGCGCCGATTTTCCCTACAAGGATCTTCTTTACGAAATCCTCCGGGGAGGTGGACGCGAACTCACGGGTGAACTCGGCGCATATGACCAGATCAATGCCGTAAGACTCAAAGAGTTCCATTTTTCGGCGGAAGGTATTCAGAAGAGGGGGGCATGTGGATGGGGAGAGGACCTGTAGCGGATGGGGCTCGAAGGTGAAGATGATGGCGGTCCCGTTGTGACCGCGGGCGCTTTCAATGACCTGACCGAAGATTTGCCGGTGCCCGAGATGGACGCCGTCATAGTTTCCCAGAGTGACCACCGGGTATGGAAACGGTTTGTTGAGTTGGTTAAGATCCCGGATGATCTGCATCATACAACCCCATACTGTTTGTTCTCTTGGAGGCAAAGAGAGGAACGGGCTTCAGAAGACGGGTCATCTATGTCTTGCCGGCGAGCTTTTCAGCGGTTCTTTTTGCCAACTGGGTGAAATTTGTCTCTTCCAGGATTTTTATCGAGGTTCTTTGCACTTCAACCCAAACCTCGTGAAGTGAGCAGAGTTCCTCTCTTCCGCAATCGCCGAAGTCGGACAGGCACCGGTTCAGGAGAATGGGTCCTTCCACGGCTTCGATGACGTCCTTCATGTTGATCTGTTCAGGGGGTTTGGCCAGGGAGAACCCGCCTTTTTTGCCGCGGTGGGACCGGATAACCCCGTTTTTTGCCAGGATCTGGAAGATCCTGGCCAGAAACCCTTCAGGGATATCCATCCGTTCTGCAATCTCACTGATGATGCAGATGTTGTTCCCGGGCTGGATCGAAAGATATAAAACCCCTCTCAGGGCGTAATCTGCTGCACGCGTCAGTTCCATGTCAACCTATCAAAAAAAGACAACTTTGATTCAATTAATAAAGTAAACGTTTGAAAATTTTATGTCAAGAAAAAAGGGGGTTATTCCTCATCCTCGCTGGCCTGCTCCAGATCGATGATTTTGTCACCCAGCAGATAGTCTTTGGTCCTGTACCTGGTGATGTTTCCGATCTTCCGGATGATTTCGGTCATCCTTCTTACGGATTCATGAATGATTTCGATTTCGCGGGTCGGCTTGTCCTTTAATGAGGCTATGGATTCTTCCATGAGTTTGATCTGGCAGTTGATGACGGTCAGGGGCTGATTCAGCTCGTGGGCTGCTGCCCCGGCGAGTTCCATGATGGCGAGTTTTTTCTCCTGTTCCACCAGCTTGTCCTGGGCCTGTTTGAGGCGAAGCGCGGCGTTGACCCGGGCAAGCAGCTCAACAATTATGAAAGGTTTTCTCACGTAATCCACGGCCCCGGCCTCAAGGCCGATTTTCAGGTCTTCAGGATCATTTTTGGCTGTGATCATGATGACCGGGATCCCCCGGGTCTTCTCGTCATTGTGCAGGGTGCGGCAGGCGGTGATGCCGTCCATGCCGGGCATGATCACATCCATCAGGATCAGGTCCGGCTGGAGTTCCCTGGCGCTCCTGATGGCATCATCGCCGTTGGATGCCGAGAGGATTTGATAATGATTGTACTCGAGCACGGTCTTCAGAACTTCGACATTGTCTTTCGAGTCATCTGCGACCAGGATCTTTGCAGGCATGATAAGCGCTTCTCGTTCGTGTTGTTAATGACATAAATACTGTTATGGTAAAGCAACTTCTATAACGTTTTAATAGGTTTTGTCAAGTATTTCTATTTAGTTGTGTAAACCTTTGGTTCAAAAGGTTCAAATAGCTCAAAGGGTTCAAGATAAAACATTTGGTTTTATGGAATCAGCGGGTGACCAGAGTATATTTTTTATTACCCAGGCCGAGTTCAAAGGCATAATCTATCTGTTTCTGGCCGTTGATCTCGTGCAGTCTGAGCATGATGTCCTCTCCGGGCTGTATCCCCTTGTCCTGGGCCGCTGATCCGGGAAGCGGGGGGCTTTCGCGGAGCATGTCCAGTGAGGCCTGGTCCACGGCTACGGCGTCATCCGAGACCAGGATGCCGAGATCCTGGATCACAGGCACGTCGGCTGCGGGCATACAGTCGCATTCGGGCTGGATCTCGAGAAGGAAATTCGCATACAGGATCTTCTTCTCCTTGAACGTGGAGAGGACCGCACGAGTGGATTCGGCAAGTCCCTTGTGGAAGCGCTCTTCATCCACGGGGAGGTCCAGCGCCTGTTCAGGACAGACCCGCACACATCTTCCGCAGCGCCAGCATTTCTTGGTGTCGTAGACAAACAGCTCGTTCTCAAAACTGCAGGCGAAGAGGGGACAGACCTCCACGCACTGGCTGCACAGGCTGCATTTCTCCTTGTCCCATTGGATCTGGCCATCCATGTGGGCGTGCATTCCTCCCCGGCCATGTTTCCAGTCCCGGCTCCTGCTGGACCCGGAGAGGCACCCCATGGCCAGGTTTTTTATGGCGCCTCCGATCCCTGCAGTGAAGTGGCCCTTGAAATGGGAGAGGACCACCATGGCCGGTGTGTCGTAGATGGCCGATGCCACGAAGACCTCACCCTGCAGGTCCCCCGATGGGACAGGGACATTGTCATTGCCGAAGATCCCGTCCGCGAGCAAAACCGGCGCACCGCAGGAGAGCGTGTTAATCCCGTTTTCGCTGGCCACCTGCAGGTAGTCAAGGCCCTTGATCCGGACCGTATCGGTGACAAACGGTTTTCCCCCGCTATCAAGCACGGCCTGGACCACCTTGCGGATGAAGAGGGGCCGGACTACACGATGCGCCCCTTCGGAACCGAAATGCATTTTTATGGCCACCGGCTCTTTTTTCTTGATATACCTGGAGAGGGGGATCTCCTTGAGCAGGGTTTCGAACCGTCCTGCCAGACTGAGCTTGTAAGACCACTTGGTGGCCCTTGCCGATATGAAGTAGACCTGACTCGGTTCCATGATGAACTCCTTGTGTTAAAAAATCGTTCAAATCGTTCAAACCGTTTAAATCGTTCAAACCGTTTGAACCGTTTGAACCGTTTAAACCGTTTGAACCCTTTGAACTCTTTTAACCCTTTGAACCGAATTATTTTTTAAGGCTCTCCCGGTAGACTGTTTTTTTGGGAAGGCTGTATGCCTCGGACACGATCCGGACCGCATCCTTGCGGGAGACCTTCTGCTCCCGCATCACCTTCCTGATCTCCCCGGCAAGATCGATCTCAATCTTCGGGCCCTCTTCCGGGTTGAAGCCCTTGACAACGAGCGTGAACTCGCCCCGTATCCTCTCCTTGGCCCGGAAATGATCAAGGGCCTGCATGGTGCTTCCCCGGAAGACCTCTTCATGGAGCTTGGTGAGTTCCCGGGCTACAGCGATCCGGCGGTCTCCCAGGATATTTAGCATGTCCTGAAGGGCCGCAAGGATCCGGTGCGGTGTCTCGTAGAGGACCAGTGTCTCTGTTCTTGTCTTGAGTTTTTGCAGACACGCCCTCCGCTGGCCGACCCGATTCGGGAGATACCCATTGAAGAAAAAAGAATCCGTGGGGAGCCCGGCAACGGAGAGCGCCGCTGCGGCGACCGAAGGCCCTGGCACCGCGCAGACCGTGATCCCCTGCCCGATGGCCCCTTCGATCAGACGGTATCCCGGATCTGAGATGCCGGGGGTTCCTGCATCGGAGATGAGGGCGAGATCTTCTCCTTCCAGCATTTTCCGGATGAGCTGATTCCGTTTCCCTTCGTTAGTGAAGTTATGGTAGCTGGTCATGGGTGTGGTGATGTCGTAGTGCTTCAGGAGCTTCAATGAATGTCTCGTATCCTCGGCTGCGATGAGTCCCACGGATTTCAGGATGCGGATCGCACGCAGGGTCATATCCTCCAGATTCCCGATGGGTGTGGCCACGATGTAGAGTTTCCCTTTCTCCATTTCTTTCTATCCGCATATTAGTAGAGGATCATGAAAATCATCTGGGCCAATCCGATGATAAAACCGAGAACGGCCCCCACGGCTTCGATATAGGTGAGTTCCTGGGAGATCAGATCCATGAGCAGGGACTCGACCTTCTCTATTTTGAATCCATCCACCTTCCTGGAAACCACTTCCTTGAGTTCGATGGCGTTCTGGAATTTTTCGATCAGCCGGCCTTTTTGCTCTTCAATCTTGGCGATGATCTTATGGGTCAGGTTTTTCTGGACCTGACGGAGGATCTCGTTTCCGATCAGTCCCAGGATCGGGGTCTTCAGTATTCTGGAGAGGCTTTTGCTTTTTTTACGGGCCTCGATGGTCTGGGCCACAGCCAGTTCCACCTCTTCCTCCCAGTTGACGCCCTCAAAGAAACGGGTGATGTCCTCGACGGTCAGCAGGTCCCTCTCCACGGTCCTCGCTATGCTCAGGGCGAATTCTTTTCTCCTCTTCGGAAGCAGGCCCTGAAAGGTGAACCCGAGGATGCGCACGGGCCGGTAAGGCCTGAAGAGCATCTTGATGGCTATGTAGTTTGTGACCCACCCGATGACGGCGCCGATCACCGGGATCATGAGGTAATGCCATTTCAAGAGGGTTCCTCCTTCTATCCCGTAAAAGACCTTGAGGCCTCTAACAGGGCTCACACCTGGTCAGGTACTATAACAATATTGCAAAACAGGTGCAATCTGATTTTGTGGTGCATCCTTTATCATACGCCGGGACAAGTTGAACCACGCAGAAATTGGGAATCGAAGCATCTCTTGCAAACCCTTAAGAATCAAAGATCAAAGATAAAAAATCAAAATGACAAATCAAAATATAAAAATAGCGCAGCCTCTTTTGGAAAGCCTGCCTTGGATTCAGGACATGAGTTTCCAACCGATAAAGACGCCGAAGTATCCGATTATGAATAATTCTACAGAATTCATTTCTGATTTTTAATCTGTCATTTTGATTTTTGATTCTTTATCTTTAATCTCTATATTAAAGGAACTCCTTCCTGACCAGGCGGATCTCCTCTTCCCTGGTTTTAACCTTTCCGTCCAGATGCGCGTCCCTCAACCGGTTCAGGATCTTCTGGTAGATGGGCCCTGGTTTGAACCCGAGTTTGCGGATATCCTGTCCGGTGAGCTCCGATTTGATGTTCCTGAGCCTGGTCAGGAAAATGGAAAAACGTTCTTTCGCGATCAATGATGTCGTGGAGGCCATCATCAGGAGGATTGTTTCGGTCGGGACAGGAGAGAGCATCCCATGAATCTCGCTCGGGAGGATTTTCTTGCGGTTCTTGAAACGGTTGATGATCTCTGAAAATTTATCGGTCCCGATCAGATATTTGCTGAAGAACTCCCTGCCGAGGTCCAGGGTCTTTTCCGCCTGACGGATTTCCTCTTTTTTGAGAGAGAGAAGGAGACCCATGAGGTAGACCAGATAGGCCTCGGCCCGGATATCCAGAAAAAGGAGCTCGAACCAGGCCAGGACGTTCTTGATGGAAGAGAAGAGCTGCTCCGAGGCGGATGTCAATTTGAGGCTGGGATGAATGAACTGGAGAAGGTCGAACGATTCCATGCGCCTGATCGAAGGGAAGGGGTTCCCCTCCTGGAAGAGATATTTTAACTCGATGAAGAGGCGCTTGCCTGAGAGTTTCTGAAAAAGATTCATGCGGACTGCACTCTTGATCAGGCCTGCAGTCTGCCGGCCGATGTTGAAGTGGAACCTGGTCTCGAAGCGGATGGCCCGGAAGGCCCGCGTGGGGTCTTCCACGAAACTCAGGTTATGCAGGATACGGATGGCCCGGTCCTTGAGGTCCCTTTGCCCTCCGAAATAGTCGATCAGCCGTCCGAATGCCTTGCTGTTGAGCTGGATGATCAGGGTGTTTATGGTGAAGTCCCTTCTGTAGAGGTCTTTTTTCACGGAACTGATCTCGACCCTGGGAAGGGCCGCAGGATACTCATAGTATTCGGTCCTTGCCGTGGCCATGTCCACCCGGAACCCGTCCGGTAGGATGACCACAGCGGTCCCGAACCTGGGATGGCTCTTGACCCTTGCCTTGAAGCGTTCGGCAAAGGCATTGGCCAGTTTGACCCCGTCCCCTTTGACCACGATATCGATGTCCAGATTTTCAATCCCCAGAAGCAGGTCCCGGACAAAGCCCCCGACCACGTAAGCGGAATAGCCGAGTGCGTCGGCGGTCTTTCCCACATCCCGGAGGATCTTGATGAGCGGGGAGGGGATCATTTCATCCATGAGCTTTCGTACGCTCTTGCTGAAGAGATATTCGTTCTCCTCGTTCAGGGCGTAGGGCGGCTGGGGTTTCTTGCGGATATCCTCATAAAGCGCCATCAGGAGGTCGGTCCGGGTGACGGCCCCGATGATCCGGCCGTTTTCGAGTACCGGCATCATGCGCTGGTTCTTTTCGATCATGCTCTCTTCTATGGTGAAAAGCGATGTCTTCTTGTCCGCCGTTAGAACCTCGGTGCTCATGAAATCCCGGACCGGCGTCTGCTGCAGTTCGTGGAAGATCCCTTTCTGCACGACCTCTCGTGTCACAACGCCCGCGAATTTTTCGTCTTCCACAACCGGAATGGCGTTGATATTGTAGCGGGTCATGATTTCAGATGCCTCGGCAAGGCTTTTATCCGCCTGGATCATGATGACCGGCGAGGTCATGATCTCTTCCGCACACCGGACCGGGAGAATGTGCTTTTTCAGGAGCTGCAGGAGCTCATCCTGGATCTGAAGCAGGGTCTTTTCCTTGACCGTGGCCGACGCTGCTGTGGGGTGTCCCCCTCCGCTCATCTCGGCCATGATCTCCCCGACATTTACCTCGGGGAGCCTGGACCGGGCGATGAGATGGACCCGGTCTCCCATCCGGACCAGGACGAATAATACATTGATGTTTTCTATGTCTCTGAGCTTATGGGCCAGAACCGAGAGGTCGCCGATGTACTGCTCCGTGGAGGATGTTGCCAGGACCACGTCGACCCCCCGAATGGTATAGGTCCTTGCCGACTGGATCAGATCGTTCAGGAGGCTGAACTGCTCGACCGTGAGTTCCTTGGTGATGAAATCCGAGACCATGTTGAGGTCCGCACCCTGGGTCAGAAGATATGCGGCTGCATCCAGGTCCTCCCTGCGGGTCGATGCAAAGGTGAAGGAGCCCGTGTCTTCATAGATCCCGATGGCCATGATCGTCGCCTCCATGGGCGTGATGGGGATCCCCTCCTTCCGGATCAGCTCCACGAAGATGGTGGTGTTGGAGCCCCGGTCCCGGATGACCGCATAGTCGGCCGGGATATCCCCCGCTGTTACCGGATGGTGATCGAAGATATGAACCGTGACGCCGGGCTTGCCGATTAGTTCGGCGAATTTCCCGATCCGGCTGGACGACTTGGTGTCCACGAGGATCAACCGGGTGACCTCTTCCATCCGGATGTTCCTGATCCGTTCAAAATCCAGGGCATAACTCGCGGAATGCAGAAAGAACTGATGAAGGCCGTGCTCCTGCGAACCGGGGAAGACCATCCTGGCCTCAGGATAGAACTTACGGGCCGCCACCATGGAGGCCAGGCAGTCGAAGTCCGCATTGATATGGGTGGTGATTACGTCCATGTTTGACGGCTTCGTAAAAAGTCCATCTGCGTCGTTGCGCTGCGTCCTTCGTCATTGCGGCGTAGCTGTAAGTACGCCTCATTCCTCAGGACTTGCGCGCCTTGCATCTGGAGCTTTTTACTTTGCCGCCTCATTTGAGGACTTTTTTACGAGTCCATCATGTTTGAACAAAACCTTGTTTTTCAAGTAATTTTCTGTCCTTAGCATAGAATGTGTGAATGGTCTTGTCAAACCTTTCCATTGTTCCATTCTAATCAGTAACGCATTGATTTACCAACTTTTATATTTTTTAGCGGGATAGGGTGGGGCGGTAAACATGGAAACAAGATTCAAACAGATATGGCTGATAAACAGTCTTAAAACAAGAGATGTTCGGTTTTTGACAGGGGTGAGTTAGAGGCTTAACCCCGCATTTATTAAACTTAAGAGCTAATTTTCAGTTTATATCGATAAAAACCCCCGAAAAACAAACTTTTTTCGCGACCTTTGCCATCCAAAAACCACTATTACAATAGAAATGAGAACTCACTGATTAATAATAGTCAGAGACTTGGTGCAAAACATTTTTATAGAAGGAGGTTTTTATGAGCATCAAAAAGTTAGTTGCAGTGTTAGTGTTAGTTTTAGGTTTGGGGATTCAGTCCGCCAATGCCGCTCCGATCACGTTTAACTTTATGGATTATGCGAATGTGAACGGCGAAAAAGGGTATCAGACGCTTGTATGGCCATCCGGATCGCTTACACTTACGATCACGGCGACTGCTCCTGATGACGATCTGATCCAGTATTATGCGTACACCGATAATGGTGATATCAACGGTCCGGGCGGCCTCGGGGTCTGCAAGGACGTGAATGGGTCAAACCTGTGCAAGCCTCTGGGTGAGGACAACATGACACCTGGTGAGATGCTGGATTTTGTATTTAATCAGGATGTTGACATTACGGAACTCGTATTCAGCAACCACGCTTTTGCGGGAATTACCACTGCGGTCGGGATTACTGCTGACGCCATTCCTTCTAACCTGACCTTGGCCCCCCGCGTCGCACTACTCTCTGTGAACGCGGTTTCGTACTCCGGCAGCCATTTTACGATGACAGCGAATGACGGCCCAGTTTATCTGACGTCTATGACCATTGTACCGGTACCGGAGCCCGGGAGTCTCTCATTGATGGGTCTGGGGATTCTGGGTCTGTCCTTCCTGCGCCGGCGCAAGTAGGGCTTCAGCTTCAAAAGGGAATTATTTATTTTGCACATGCGGGCCGCCTGGTAGTCATTACCCAGGTGGCCCGCATGGCTGTGCCTACCGTATCCGTGGCCGTCCCTTGTGCTGCGGCTGTACGTTTATAAGGGCTTTCTCCATCCTATTGCCCCGGTTTCCCCTCACACTACCTCTATGAACACCTCTGTACATAAAAAGCCGTCAGGCAGATGCGAATCATGAAACCCGGCTGTCGGATTTTTGCATTGTCATGAAAGTTCTTGACCGGCAAGGGTAAACATGTTACAAATTTTTGTCGGTTGATGAAGAGGCCGGAACCGATGCCGCTGTAGCTCAATGGTAGAGCAACTGATTCGTAATCAGTAGGTTGGAGGTTCAATCCCTCTCAGCGGCTCCATGGTTCTTTCCACCTTTGGGCCCAGGCCTTTGACGGGATAACTCCGAGACTTTCAGGACGGACGCAGGATGGCCTATAAAGATTTGCGGGATTTTGTACGGGTCCTGGAACAGAGATCTCTTATCAGGAGGATCCAGGTCGAGGTGGACCCGGAACTGGAGATCACTGAGATCACGGACCGCATCTCCAAGGAGGGGGGGCCGGCCCTGCTCTTCGAAAAGGTCAAAGGGTCCCCCTATCCGCTACTGATCAATGCCTTCGGGAGCATGGAGAGGATCTGCCTCGCCCTTGAGGTGGGTTCCCTGGAGGAGATCGCCCGGAGGATACTGGATATCATCGAGCCGGAGATCCCCACCAACCTGATCGAAAAGATCAAACAGCTCCCTAAGCTGAAAAGGCTGGCCAATTTTATCCCCAAGAAGGTGAAGACGGGACCGGTCAAGGAGGTCATCGAGAAGGACCGTCCTTCACTTTCGTCCTTTCCAATCCTCAAGTGCTGGCCTCTGGACGGGGGACGATTCATCACCCTTCCTCTGGTCTTTACCAAAAACCCCGTTACCGGGACCCAGAATTGCGGGATGTACCGCATGCATGTCTATGATGACCGGACCACGGGCATGCACTGGCACATCCACAAGCACGGCTCCCGCCATTATCAGGATTCCGGGCGCCGGCATGAGCGGCTCCCCGTGGCCGTGGCGCTCGGGGCGGACCCAGCGGTTATCTATTCAGCCACGGCCCCGCTTCCGGACGAGTTCGACGAGATGCTCTTTGCCGGATTCCTGCGCGGGGAACCGGTGGAGATGGTTTCCTGCGAGACCGTGGACCTGGTGGTGCCGGCCCATGCCGAGATCATTCTGGAAGGGTATGTGGACCCGGGCGAGAGCAGGGTCGAGGGCCCCTTCGGCGACCATACGGGCTATTACTCCCTGTCAGAGCCCTATCCGGTCTTTCACATCACCTGCATCACGCGCAGGAAAAACCCGCTCTATCCCACGACCATCGTGGGGAAGCCGCCCATGGAGGACTGCTATCTGGGCAAGGCCACGGAACGGATCTTTCTTCCCCTGCTGAGAAAGCAGCTGCCTGAGGTCGTGGACATGAACCTCCCTCTTGAGGGGATCTTCCACAACATGGTCTTCATCTCCATCGACAAGCGGTATCCGGGACATGCCCGCAAAGTCATGCATTCGATCTGGGGGACCGGCCAGATGATGTTCACCAAGATGATCGTGGTTGTGGATGCCCATGTGAATGTGCAAAACACCTCCGAGGTCCTCTGGCGCCTGGGGAACAACGTGGACTGGAAAAGGGACGTGGAGGTCGTGGAAGGTCCTCTTGATGCCCTGGACCACGCCTCCCCCCTGCCCAAGTACGGGGCCAAGATCGGGATCGATGCAACCAAGAAGTGGCCCACCGAAGGGCATACACGGGAATGGCCCGAGGATATTGTCATGATCGAAGAAATCCGGAATCTGGTCACGTCCCGCTGGAAAGCGTACGGATTCTGATCCGTATCCGGAACCTCGGGTTTGACATCCCGTGGTTTTGTGCTACGATGATACAAGGATTTTGTTTCGGGTCAGGTCCGGGATGACAGCTGTGGCGGCCCTTGCAGTCAAGAGGTTATATATGCATGTTCATCGTTTCCTTATCCATATCTTTCGTGCGGTTTTGATGCTGATGCTTTCCGTGGTATTCCTGTCATGTGCGACGGGCAGGGGGATCATGGAGGATGCCCGGCTTCAAAAGGATCTGCAACCATGGTATTCGCCGGATATCCGGAAGATTCGGATCGAACGGATCGCGATTCTCCCATGGGCTGCACCCGAAGTCAGTCAGGCGGACAAGGGGCTGGATGTGGTCTGTTCCTTCTGCGGCCATCCCATTCGTGAGCACAAAGACTTCTCAAGGGAAGGCGGGCTTCTTGCGGAGTACCTGTATGAGGATCTGAAAAAGTCGGCCCCTTATGAGATTGTCCCCCTGGAGCAGGCCTACTCGATGTTCAATCTCCAGGAGAGGTCCGAGGGCCTTTTCAATGACATCCCGTTCATAATGGAGATAGGGAAAAAACTTGACGTGGATGCCGTGGTGGTGGGCGAGGTTCTTCGGATACATGAACGGGTGGGAGGAAAGTATTCAATCATCAGTCCGGCCTCGGTTGCGTTTCATCTGAAGATGGTACGCGTGCAGGATGGGATGGAGTTCTATAAGGTCTTGTATGACGAAACCCAGAAGCCGCTGAGCGATGAGCCGCAAAGGCTCTTTCACTGGTCCAGGATCCGGTTACGCTGGCTCACGGCGGATCAGCTCGCCCGTGCCGGAATCCATGAAGTGAGTATGACATTTCCTGGAGTGCCGGTACGGTGAAGCCGAGGATCATATATAAATTCTAAATCCTAATGTCGAAATTCTAAACAAATTCAAAATTCAAAATCCAAATGTCCAAAACATTTAAATGCATGAATCGTACTGTTTAGAATTTTGGTCATTTGAAATTGTTTAGGATTTAGAACTTAGAATTTTGAAATTCAAAGGTAAATCTATATGGATCAGTTTCTGTTTGCATTTTTGGGCGGTCTGCTTTCTTTTATCTCACCCTGTGTCCTGCCTCTGGTCCCGGCGTACATCTCTTATATTTCAGGTGTTTCGGTGGAACAACTGGCGGGTGAGGAGAATCCTTCGTCCCTGCTCCCCGGCGTCCTCGCCAGCTCCTTGTTTTTTGTGGCCGGTTTCTCTCTGGTCTTCACTCTGCTCGGGGCATCGGCCACTCTGATTGGGCATATGATTACCGGCCATATGGGTTTGATGCGGAAGATCTCGGGCCTGGCCCTGATGGTCCTGGGCCTGCATACCATGGGTATTTTCAGGATTAGTTTTTTGAATTATGAGAAAAGGTTCCATGTCAGGACAAAACGGATCTCCTATCTCCAGGCCTTTGTCATCGGGGTGGTATTCGCATTCGGCTGGACCCCCTGTATCGGGCCCATTCTGGCGGGGATCCTGGCCATGGCCGGGACCCAGGAGAGTATCAAGACCGGGATCCTCCTTCTCCTGGTTTACGCCATGGGACTCGGTATCCCCTTCATCCTTGCAGGTGTTGCGACCGGCTGGTCGCTCTCCCTCATCAACCGGTTCAGAAAACATTTCAAGGCCGTGGAAGTGGTATCCGGAATGCTGCTGATCACCATTGGGGTGATGATCTTCATGAACCGCCTGGGTTATCTATCCATCTGGATCATGAAGCTCTTCCCCTCCCTGTCACGGTTCGGGTAGGGCGGATAGGGATGAATGGGGCTGACCTGGGAGTCTTTGAATAAGAGATTCTTGCCCTTCTGCATAAAAAATCTGGATAATCGAGAGGGGTTTCTTCAAATTCTCGCTGTCAAAACCTGGCAAATTAAATCTTGACAAAAATCGGCTTGTCACATTAACATATCAATAGTAAAGGATTTTCCTGTATTTTGATCTTATGAAATAAGACTCCAGATGCTGTTTGTCAATTATCATAAAAATTGACTTTTAACCGGAGAATATTGCATATGTACAAGGATTATTGGGGCTTAACAGAATATCCATTTGAAAATCTACCAAATCCTGCCTATCTCTATAAATCTCCCATTCACGAAGAGGCCCTGACACGGCTGATCTATGCCATTGAAAACCGGAAGGGTGCGGCCTTGCTAACCGGTGAGATCGGCTGCGGCAAGACTACGATCAGCCGGCTCCTGGTGCAGCGGCTCGGCCAGAGGAATTATCAACTGGCCCTGATCGAGAATCCATGCCTGCCGGCTGACGATTTCTTAAAGGAGATCATGTATCAGTTCGGGCTGAAGACCCCGTCCCAATCCAAGAGCGAGATGATCCACCAGCTGAACGATTACCTTTATCAGAATCTCAAGGAAGGGAAGAACACGGTGATCATTGTGGATGAGGCACAACTGATCAACAGCAGTGAAACCTTCGAGGAGCTGAGGCTCCTGCTGAATTTTCAGTTGAACGACCGTTTCCTGCTGACGCTGGTTCTGATCGGCCAGCCCGAACTCAAGCAGAAGATCGAAAATATGCCGCAATTGGACCAGAGGATCGCCATCCGTTACCACCTCAGGCCCCTGGACATTCAGGAGATGGTCAAGTTCATCTTCTTCAGGCTCAAGAAGGCCGGGGCCAAACGGAATATGTTTACCAATGACGCCTTTAGACGGATCTATGAACACAGCTCTGGTATTCCAAGGAAGATCAATAATATCTGTGATCTCAGCCTGTTGCTCGGCTGCGGAGAGAGCGTCAAGTTCATCAATACCGCGATCGTGGATAAATCGGCTAACGGTTCCTTTTAAGGGAGCAGACCTATGGCAAGAATTACCGAAATCCTGCGCAAGTCAAAAGGCAGTTCAGGCGAAGAAGAAAAACCATCCGTAGCCGTGCAGCAGGTCCCTTTCAGAAAGCAGACGGCATCGTCTCCCAGGAAGGAAGAAAACCTGAAGATGAGTGAGATTCTTTCCGTGGACGAACTGCTCAAGGACAGCGAGGATAAGGGGGTCTCCACGCTCATATCCAAGGATGAACTGCGCAGGAAATCGTCCGGTATGCTGGACGAAAAGTCTGACAGCAAAAGCGAGGACGGGGATTGGATCTACGGAGATGTGGATAAGATCTACGAGGATGCCAAGAAACAGGTCGGCCTCGCCATGGACCACGGGAAATCGGGTCAAACCTTTTCCGTGGACGAGGTTGCTGAGTGTACCGCCCGGATGGTTCAAAGCCTGATGGCTGGAGACAGACTCTATCTCAAAGCGGTTTATACCCGCCACTCCTCCACCGATCTCATCTCCCATTCCTTGAATGTGGCGATCTTCGCCCTGAAAGTCGGGATGGGGCTCTCATACAGCGAGAATCAACTCATCCGCCTCGGGACCGTGGCCCTCCTGCACGACATCGGTATGGCCAAACTGGACGCCGGAATCATCAACAAGGAAGATGTGCTGACCAAGGAAGAGTATGAGGAGATGAAGCGTCACCCCGAATACAGTTATGAAATGCTCACCCGTCTCGGACGTCAGTATGAATGGATCGCAACCGTGGTGCGTCAGGAGCATGAACGGATCAACGGCAAGGGTTATCCGAGAGGCCTTTCAGGGCAAGACCTGCACGAGTATGCGCAGATCATCGGTCTGGTCGACTTTTATGAGGCTCTCACCCATACCCGCCCGCAGCGAAGGCGCTTTCTTCCTTACGATGCCATCAAGATTATTGTGGAGCAGGAGAAGGGTGTGTTCGCCCAGAAGCTGATCAAGACGCTTCTTCGGAAGATCTCCGTTTTCCCTTTGGAGGGGTTTGTGAAGCTGAATACCAACGAGATCGGCAAGGTGGTTGAAACCAGCGAGGAGCGTCCTCTCAGGCCTACGGTGGAGATCCTGTATCAGGCAGAAGGGCAGAAGCTTAAGGTCCCGAGGACCATCAGCCTGAAGGACAATCCGCTGATCTATATTACCAGTTCGGTCTATGAGGAGGACATCCTTGGCGAGAAAAACGGCTGGAACCTGCACGCCACAGCGAAACACCACCGCAATCCGTAGGCTGGACGTCTGCGGCAGTCTTGTTTTAACCGGCACCTTTTCAGAAATTGAAGACCCTGATGCCCCATGCCATCGAGATAGAACAACTCACCAAGATCTTCAGGCCCCAAACAGGAATCCGGAGGTGGTTCTCCTCATCCTCCATCTCTCATGATATCAAAGTGCTCGACGATGTGACCCTGCATGTGCAGGCCGGAGAGGTCTTCGGACTGCTCGGCCCCAACGGGGCGGGCAAGACCACGCTTCTCAAGGTCCTCTCCACCCTGATCCGGCCGGACCGGGGGAGCGTGCGCATCCTGGGGTACGACCTGGTTCGGGACGAATACAGGATCAAGGAGAGGGTCGGCATGGTTTATCCGGATGAAAGGAGCTTTTACTGGCGTCTGAGCGGCAGGGAGAACCTGCGCTTCTTCGGATCTTTGTTGAACCTATCCATCAGGGAGATCGACCGCAGGACCAGGGAACTCTCCTCGCTCATGAACATGGACAATTTTCTGGACGACCGGTATGACGCCTATTCCACAGGGATGAAACAGAGGCTTCTTGTGGCCCGGGCCATGCTGCGGGAGCCTGCCGTCCTGCTTATGGATGAACCGACCCGGGGTCTGGATCCGGCCATGGCCGAAAGTTTATTGAAGCAGATCCGTTACCTGGCTTTGAATAAACAGACGACGATCGTCATGGTGACCCACAGACTTGCTGAAGCAAGAAACTTCTGCGACCGGATCGGAATCCTCGACCGAGGACGGCTGGTCTGCGACGGGAGCATAGAAGACGATCTTTTCCAGGGCCATCAGCAGGGAGGCAGGGTAAGATGAGCGTACTCTCTCTCTCCATGGTCCATAAACCGATGGCCTTCCTCCGGCGGGATTTTCTGGGAGAAATCAGCTATCGGCTCTCGTTTGTATCCCAGATCGCAGGGGTCTTCTTTTCCGTGGTGATGTTTTATTATATCTCCCGCCTTTTCGGGGAGTCTGCCAGCCGCTCCCTTTCAGCTTACGGAGGAGAGTATTTTCCCTTTGTCCTGATCGGGATCGCTTTTTACCGCTATATGGGCGTGGCCCTCTCCATTTTCTCCAGCACCATCCGGGAAGGCCAGATGACCGGCACGTTGGAGACCATGCTGACCATGCCCACGAGGCCGATTTTACTTTTGATTTACTCCAGCCTCTGGAGTTTCATTTACGCTACGTTCGAGGTGGCGGTCTATCTGTTTTTCGGTGTTGTCTTCTTCGGCCTCCGGATCGGCCAGGCCAACCTGTTCTCCGTATTCGTGGTTCTGCTGACGACCATACTGGCCTTCTCATCCTTTGGGATACTCTCCGCGGCTTTTGTGCTGATTTACAAGCGGGGAGACCCGGTCTCTTTTATCTTCGGCACCCTTTCTGCGCTTCTCGGAGGGGTCTATTATCCGGTGACGATTCTTCCGGAGTTTCTGCAGCGCGGTTCGGATTTCATCCCGTTGACCTACTCGCTTCGCGCCATGCGGCACGCCATCCTGCTGGGGGAGCCGGTTACGAAACTCGGCCCGGACATTGCCGTGCTCATTCTCTATGCAGCAGTCGGCATCCCCATGAGCTTGTTTCTCTTCAACAGGGCCCTGTCCCGTGCCAAGGAACAAGGGTCCTTGGCACAGTTCTAATCACGTGATTTTTTGAACCGTTAAACTCTTCTACCTTACAGCCCTTCATTCATGGAGGAGCTTCGCCGCCTCCCTGGCCCAGTAGGTCAGGATCAGGTCCGCGCCGGCCCGTTTGATGGCCGTGAGCGACTCCATCATGGCTTTCTTTTCATCGAGCCATCCGAGCCTGGCCGCGGCCTTGATCATGGAGTATTCCCCGCTCACGTTGTAGGCAGCGACCGGAAGATCGAATTCGTCCCGCACGCGGTGGATGATGTCCAGATAAGGAAGGGCGGGCTTGACCATGAGGATGTCCGCTCCTTCAGCCACATCGAGTTCGGCCTCGCGCATGGCCTCCCGTGTATTGGCCGGGTCCATCTGGTAGGAGGACCGGTCTCCGAACTTAGGGGGAGATTCGGCCGCATCGCGGAAGGGGCCGTAAAAGGCCGAGGCATACTTGACCGCATAGGACATGATGGGGATCTGATCCAACCCTTCTTCATCCAGGGCGTCCCGGATCGCTCCGACCCGGCCGTCCATCATGTCCGACGGAGCGACCATATCGGCGCCTGCGCGGGCATGGGACACCGCTTCCCTGGCCAGAAGCTCCAGGGTCGGGTCATTGAGGATCTCTCCGTTCTCCACAATGCCGCAATGGCCGTGGCTGGTATATTCGCAGAGGCATACGTCGGTGATGACCATGAGGTCCGGGACCTTGTCCTTGAGCGCCCGCACAGCCGTCTGGATGATCCCCTTGTCATCATAGGCGCCAGTGCCCATCTCGTCCTTGGTCTTGGGGATGCCGAAGAGGATGACAGCCGGGATGCCGAGTCCATGCACGGCCCTGGCATCCTTGACCAGGTTGTCCACGGATAGCTGGAAGTTCCCTGGCATGGAGGATATCTCCTTTCGCACATTCTTGCCGTGTATCACGAACATGGGATAGATCAGGTTATCCACGGAGAGGGCGGTTTCACGGACCATTCGCCGGAACTGGGGATTTTTCCGCATCCTTCGCGGGCGGTAGCTGGGATAGAACATGATGATTATGCCTCCTTTTCCCCCGTTATATTATACGGTTATCCAAACAAACGCAAGATTGAATCAGACAGCGACCTCAGGGTGGAGGCTTCTGGTTCCAGCGCCACCTCTAATCCTCGTTTTCTGGCAGCGTCTCCTGTCACCGGCCCGATACAGGCGATCTTGATCCCATGGAGAGCCCCGCTCAGCCCTTCTTTCTCCACAGCCCTCATGAAATTGTTTACATTGGAAGGACTGGTGAATACGATCAGATGGGCCTTTCTCGTGACCAGGATCTCCTGGAGGTCCTTGGGGTCGATCTCCAGCGGGACGTTGCGGTAGACCGCGGCGACCACTACCTCGGCTCCTTCATCCCTCAGGGTGTCGGGAAGGATTTCCCGAGCCTTTTCCGCCCTCGGGATCAGGATCTTTGTGCCGTGCAGATCCCCCTGTGCCTTCAGTGCCTGGATCACCCCTTCGCCCCGGAACTCTTCGGGAATCAGGTCCGCGCGTATCCCCTTTTTGAGGAGGGCCTGTGCCGTGGCCGTTCCCACGGTCACGATCCGTATCCCCTTGAGGTCGCGCACATCACGGCCCCGCTCCAGGAGCCGGTCCATGAATCCCCGGACTGCGTTGGCGCTGGTGAAGACCGCCCAATGAAAGGACGAAAGTTCATCCATGGCCCGGTCCAGGATCTCAAAGCTTTCAGGCGGGACGATCCGGATGGTCGGCAGATAGAATATCTCTGCTCCGAAACGCTCCAGATGCTCGGAGAAATCCCCGGCCTGCTCCCTCTCCCGTGTAAGGACGATCCGTTTTCCGAAGAGGGGGAGCCGCTCCGCCCATTGGAGCTTGTCCCGCAGGGTGACGCTCTCTCCTACGATCATGATGGCCGGGGCCCTGAAGTCAGCGGCCTGCGCCTTCTCGTAGATGTCGGAGAGGGTTCCGCACAGGGTTTCCTGGTCCGGGGTGGTTGCCCAGCGGATCAGGGCCACCGGGGTTTCAGGGGAGCGGCCGTGGGCCATGATCTTCCGGACGTTTTCCTTGAGGTTCCCGATCCCCATGTAGATTACCAGGGTCCCGACGCCGGTACTGAGTTTTGCCCAATCCACGGCCGGGCCGGTTTTTTCAGATCCCTCATGTCCGGTTACGAAGGCTACGGTCGAGGAGAAGTCCCGATGGGTCAGGGGGATCCCTGCGTAGGCCGCTGCGGCCGTGGCTGCAGGGACTCCCGGCACAATTTCGAAGTCAATCCCCTGTTTTGCGAGTTCCTCGGCCTCTTCGCCTCCCCGGCCGAAGAGGAGCGGGTCCCCGCCCTTGAGCCGGCCCACGGTGCGGCCCTGGCGGGTCTTCTCGATCAGGATCTGATTGATCTCGTCCTGGTGCAGGGTGTGATGCACGCCGGTCTTTCCGGCATAGATGATCTCGCAGTCTTTTCTTGCGTACTGGAGAAATTTCTGATTGGCCAGATGGTCATAGAGAATGACATCGGAGTCCTGGATGCACTCGATGGCCCTGAGGGTGATCAGTTTGGGATGTCCCGGTCCGGCCCCGATCAGATAGACCTTTCCGCTCTTGGGCCTTTCACGACTCAAAGCAGATCCTCCAGATATACCGTTCAAACCGTTCAAGCCGTTTAAACTGTTTGAACGGTTTAAACTGTTTGAACGGTTTCAAACATATAGCGGCTGCAGAAATATTCAAAATCTCGCGATAAGTTTGAAAAAAAAGATGGTTATTGTTGTTCATAGACCTCTTTCAGGATCTTGCCTGCGCCTGCCTTGAGGAGCCGTTCGGCAAGCTCGACCCCGATAGCATCTCCCTGGGACCGGGGCCCCGTGATCTCGTCCCGGATCAGGGTCTTCCCGTCCACGCTTCCAACCAGTCCTCTCAGGCGTATGGTATGGTCCTGGATCTCGGCGTATGCCGCGATGGGGACCTGGCATCCCCCTTCAAGTCTTTTCAGCAGGGCTCGCTCCGATGACACTGCCTCAAAGGTCTCGGGGTGCAGGAGAAAAGCGATCTGGTTGTTGACCCAGGTATCATCCCTGCGGCACTCGATGCCGATAGCCCCCTGGCCGATGGCCGGAAGCGAGATCTCCGTGGAGAGCAGTTCGGTGATCTTGTCGCTCCAGCCCATCCTCCGGATCCCTGCTGCAGCAAGGATCACGGCATCCAGGTTGTCGGTTCCGAGTTTGCGGATACGGGTGTCCAGGTTGCCCCGCAGGGTGACCATCTTGAGGTCCGGGCGCAGGTGAAGGAGCTGGGCCTGCCGGCGGAGGCTGCTGGTCCCTACTTTGGCGCCTTTGGGCAGGATAGCAAAGGTCTGACCGTGGGAAAGGAGGGCGTCCCTGGGGTCTTCCCGTTTGGACATGACCGGAAGGTGGAGCATGTCCGGGAGGTCGGTGGGGACGTCCTTCATACTGTGCACGGCGATGTCGATCTTCCCGTCCACCATGGCTTCTTCAATCTCCTTGACGAAAAGACCTTTGCCGCCCACCCGGGCCAGGGGCACATCCAGGATCTTGTCACCGGTGGTCTTGATCTTGGTCAGGGTGACCGTCAGGTCTTTGTACCTTGATTCCAGGGATTGTTTGACCCAGTTGGCCTGCCAGAGTGCAAGCTGGCTTGCCCGCGTTCCGATCCGTATCTCTTTTCTTTTCTCCATTATATGTCCTTATCGTCCCTTCGCCGGGTTCAGGCCGGGGTTGTTGTTTGATTGCCCTGCAGGATGACTTGCAGGTGGATTCAGTCTTCTTTGGACTCATCCAGCCGGAAGATCTCCTTGAGGATTCGTATGAGGGTCTCCTTTTCCTGCCTGTGGCTGTACATTTTCAAGGCCTGCGTGGGGCCGTGCAGGATCTTGTTGATCATGGACATGGACATGGATTCGATGGCCTTTTTGTCCTGCTCCGATATGCCGTTTAACCGGGGGAGGGTCTTTCCCAGTTCTTCCTGCCGGATCTGATCCAGCCGTTCCCTGAGTTGCACGATGAGGGGCGTGACCTCCAGAGATGCCATCCATTTAAGGAAGGCCTTTACCTCCTCGGAGATGATGGTGCCGGCTTTCTCGGCTTCCTTTTCCCGTCCCTCGATGTTAGTGTTGACCACCGACTGCAGATCGTCGATGTCATAGAGGTAGACGTTGTCGATTTTGTTGATCTCCGGGTCCAGGTCACGGGGCACGGCGATGTCGATCATGAGGATCGGTTTATTCCGTCTCGTGTGCAGGATATCTTTGACCTGGTGATGGTGGAGGATATAATCAGGGGAGCCGGTCGAGGTAATGATGATATCGGTCCGTATCAGGGAGTTGACGAAGTCTTCGAAGCGGATGGCGCTTCCGCTGAACTCCTGCGCCAGTTCCACGGCCCGGCTGTATGTCCGGTTGGTGACCAGGATCTTTCCGGCGCCGTTCTTCATGAGATGTTTTGCGGCGAGTTCGCTCATCTCCCCGGCTCCGATCAGCATCACGGTCTTGTCTGTGATGTCCTCAAAGATTTTTTTGGCGAGTTCCACGGCCGCATAGCTGATGGAGACGGCGTTTTTTGCAATTTCGGTTTCTGTTTTGACCCGTTTGGCCACGGCAAAGGCCTTGTGCATCAGCCGGTTCAGGATCGGGCCCGTGGCCTGGTTTTCAGATGCGATGGTGTAGGCGTTCTTGATCTGGCCCAGGATCTGAGGTTCGCCGACCATCATGGAGTCCAGCGATGATGAGACCCGAAATAGATGCCGGATCGCTTCCTCTCCCTGCAGGACATAGATATGCGGGTCGAGTGAAATCAAGGATGTATTGTTTCCCGATCCGAGGAAGTTTTTGATCTCATGGATACCCTCCTCAGGATGGGTGCTGTGTGTGAGAATTTCCACACGGTTGCATGTAGAGAGGATCATGCATTCCTGTATGGCCTGGCTCTTCAGCCTTTCGAGCAGGCCGGAAAGAGAGTCTTCGGGTATGGAGAATTTCTCCCGGAGTTCCACCGGTGCTGTCTTGTGGCTCATTCCGACCAGTAAAATGCCCATTAAAACCGCTCCGGATTATGATAGCTGGAGAGAAACAGGTTTACTCCCACGAAGGCGAAGACCAGCACGGAAAAGCCGATAATGGCCATGATGGCAGACCGCCTGCCCCGCCAGCCCACGGTCAGTCTGCCGTGGAGAAGGGCGGCGTAGATCAGCCAGGTGATGATCGACCAGATCTCTCTGGGGTCCCCTTGAAGGTAGCTGCCGAGGGCAACCCGGGCCCACAGGGCTCCTGTGATGATGCCGAGGGTCAGGAGCAGGAAGCCGACGGTGATGACCCTGTGATTCAGTGCATCCAGAACCTCCAGAGATGGGAGTTTGCGGAAGGTTGGCCCGAAATGGCGGCCCTTCAGCTGATTGTCCTGCATGATGTACATGATGCTGATGGCAAATGCCAGGGTGAAGGCCGCGTCCCCCAGAAAGGCCAGGCTCACATGGATCGCGAGCCAGTAACTCTTGAGCAGCGGCGAGATGTCGCTGATTTCGTGGGGCAGCAGGGCCGGATAGAGCAGAAAAATAAAGGCCATGGGGATGATAAATGACCCGAGAATCAGGATTTTGTACTGATATTCCAGTATGAGAAAAACCAGGATGATGGTCCAGGAGAAGAAGGACATTCCTTCCTGGAAGTTGGTTATGGGGATATGACCCGAGTGCACGTAATCCAATGCGAGTGCAACTGTATGCAGCAGAAATCCGATGATTGCGCTGACCATGTAGACCCTGCCTAAACTATTTTTTGGGGTCACAAAATAAAGCAGGCAGGCGATGGTCGAGAGGAGGTAGAAGACCATGGCGATCTTGAGTATCATGGTGATGTTCTTTCCTTTCCTGGGCATGAAAATTCTTATTTAAAATAGTACAAAACCCGGAAAAAATCAATGATTAATCGATACCGCCTCCGGCTGTGCACACGGAATGCGAGGATAGCTTTTTCAGAATTTACGAATAGGGCCACTTAGGCCATCATGGCAAATTGTTTCAGGATCGAAAGTCCGGCCTTCTGGCTCTTTTCCGGGTGGAACTGTGTGGCAAAGATATTCTCTTTCCAGATCATGGAGGTGAAATCCATGCCGTAATGCGTGGTTGTGGCAATGACATCCGGGTTATCCGGGACCACATAGTAGGAGTGGACAAAGTAGAGGTACGTCTGATCCGGCACCTCCTTGAGGATGGGCGGATTCTTGACCTTGCGGATCGTATTCCATCCCATGTGAGGGATTTTACGGAGATTGGACGGGTCTTGATCCGCCTGCTCAAAATGGAACCGGACGACTTTTCCGGGAATCAGGTTGAGCCCGGGGGTCTTTCCGAACTCATCGCTTTCCGTGAAGAGGATCTGCATGCCGAGACAGATTCCCAGGTAGGGTTTACCCTTCCGGATATGTTCGACGATCGGATTGATGAGCTGGAGCGTTGTTAAATTATTCATGCAGTCTTTGAAGGCGCCCACGCCTGGGAGCACGAGGGCCGAGGCCTTTCGAATGGCCTCAGGGTTCCGGACAATCTCAGCCTTGAATCCTGTTTTCTCGAACCCTTTCTGCACACTCCTGATGTTCCCCATCCCGTAATCGACAATAGCAATCATCTCGACCTCGGATATTAAAAAAACCGTTCAAACAGTTCAAATCGTTCAAATGATTGTAAGATGATGCGGTGCCGGTGTCAACAGGTGTTTATTTTGGAACAGGGGTTTGGTTCTTGTTCTTGGCCTTATGGGCATAAAGGCTGCGGTCCGCTATGGTGACCAGGTCATCGGCTTTTAAGATATGTTCATTCGGATAGGTCGAGATGCCGTAGCTGACTTTTATTCCGGATTCGGGCAGGGACTCGAACTGGTAACTCATGATGGAACGGGCCACGCGATTAGCTTCCATCTCCGCACCCTGACGGTCGGTCTGAGGGAGGAGAATCACGAACTCGTCCCCGCCATACCGGGCAACGATATCGCTTTTGCGGATCTTTGATTTCAGGACAACGGCCAGTTCCTTTAGGATGCGGTCACCAGTCCTGTGGCCGAGGGTATCGTTGATCTCCTTGAAACCGTCCACATCCAGCATGATGGTGGAAAGGGGGTTATTGTAGCGTTCTGACCGGGTAAATTCTTCATCTAGACGCCTGTAAAAATACCTGTGATTGAAGATGCCGGTCAGCCCGTCGGTGGTGGCCAGTTTTTCCAGGTGAGCGTTGGCCAGTTCCATGGACTCGAACAGGGATGCGTTGATCAGGGCGTTTGCTGCGGCATTGGCAACGATCTGGCAGAACTGGATTTCCCGCTCTTCAAAGGGGCGGGTACGGGCGGTCCTGAGCAGGATGGTCCCGATGACATTCTGTTTCATAATGACAGGAAGGACGAGAAGGGAGTGGAAGATGGTCTTCGATAGATACTTCCTCACCGAGGCCACAATGGGGTTTTTGTCGATGTCGTTGATGACGACTATCTCCTTGGTATCGAGTACCTTCATGATTTCCGGATATTTCTCGAGGGCGATCGGAATATTGAAGATGTTCGGATCCTCGCTGGTGGCGACCACGAAGCCCCTGTGTCCATCGGCATCGATCCTGACGATGGAGCAGCGGTTCACCTCGATAATTTCGGCTATCTTCTTGACGATGGAAAAAAGGACGTCCCTTGAATCGAGTGTTGAAGTAATGGTGTTGCTGATGTCGAGTATCGCCAGAAGGTCCCGTTTTTCCCTTTCCAGCTGTTTGAGCAGGGTCCCCGCTCTCAGGAATGTCTTGATTCTCGCCAGAAGTTCGCTCCGGTCATATGGTTTGACGACGTAGTCGTCCGCACCGGATTCCAGGCCGCGTATGATATCATCCTTGCTCCCCATGGAGGTGGTCATGAGGATGGGGATCTTGTGATATTCCGGATTGGATTTGATTGCCCTGCAAACCTTGATCCCGTCCACCCTGGGCATCACGATATCAAGAAGAATGAGATCCGGGGGGTCGGTCTTGACCTGTTGCAGTCCGGAGGCGCCGTCATCGGCTTCCACAACAACGTACCCTTCTTTTTCGAGGATGGAACGGATGGACTTTCGCGCGGATTTATCATCATCCACAACCAGAATCTTTGTTAAGGGCTCCATTTATTCTCCGGAATAGGTATGTAATTAAAGAATAATATGTAATTTAACAGCTTTTATATAATATAACAGAATTGAGCCCTTTTTTCAACGAGAAAAACGATCTATTTCCGTATGAGAAGGGCTTATTCGAGGGTTCCTTTTGTGGAAGGGACCATGGGATTTCTCTGGTCCAGGGCGGTGGCCTGGTCCATGGCACGGCCCATGGCCTTGAACATGGCCTCCAGGATATGATGCAGATTATCACCGTAGATCAGGTTGATATGGATCGTTGCCTTGATATGGTTGCTGAAGGCCCGGAAGAATTCCTCAGCCAGTTCCAGGTCGAAATTCCCCACTTTTTCCTTGGGGAGGTCAGCATGAAAGATCAGGCGCGGCCGTCCGGAGATATCCACGGAGATCTGGGCGAGTGACTCATCCATGGGGATGGACGCATGTCCGTACCGGACAATTCCCCGTTTGTCCTGAAGAGATTTTTCAAAGGCCTTTCCCAGGCAGATCCCCACATCTTCTATGGTGTGGTGGAAGTCGACGGCCGTATCTCCTTCGGCATGGATGGTCAGGTCAAACAGGCCATGCCTGGCAAAGAGTTCCAGCATATGGTTCATAAACGGGACCGGGGTATGGATTTCATATTTTCCTTTGCCGTCGAGGTTTAGGTTCACCTTGATGGAAGTCTCCTTGGTTTTCCTCGCAATCTTTGCCTGTCTTGCCATAATGCCCCCTTTTGTTGACTGATGCATGGTTAAAACTTAACCACAGAGCACACAGAGAAAAACAAAACCTTTTTGCCACGAATGACCACGAATCTGCACAAAGAAACGGCCGTTATTTGTGCCAATTCGTGGCTGAATAGTTTTTTTGGTGCCTTTGCGCCCTCCGCGCCTCTGCGGTGAAAAGGTATTGCTTTTAAAAGGCGTTGCTTTTCTCCGTGTGCTCTGTGGTTGCATTTTACACCGTATACGGAAACATCCAGGCTGTCAAAAAAAACGGCCAAGGTGTTCCAGAAACTCCGTGTTTTCCTCAGGCATTCCCACGGTCACCCTCAGACACCCTTGAAGCGGTCCGGGCTGATTCAGGTTCCGGACCAGGATGCCGGCTTCCAGAAAGTACCGGTAAAGATCCGCAGCATACCGGGTCCGGAATAGGATAAAGTTTGCCTGGGAAGGATAGATCTGAATGTCCTTTATTCCGGACATGGACTCGAAAAGGCGCTCCCGTTCTTCAATGATCATACGGATTTGTTTCTTGATCGCTCCGGGATGGCTGAGCAGGGCCGAGGCTGCGGCCTGGGAAAAGGTGTTGATGTTGTATGGAAGCCGGACCTTTTCCAGTTCACCGATGACCTCACGGCTGCTGACGATGATCCCGATGCGAAGCGCTGCCATGCCGATCTTTGACAAGGTCCTTAAAATGACCAGGTTCGGGGTTTTCTGAAGGTGTTTTATGAACCCCGGGTGATCGGAAAAGTCGATATAGGCCTCATCCACGACCACGATTGCCTGCGTCTCCTCCAGTATCCGGAGTACGGCTTCGTCGGGGAATCCGTTCCCCGTGGGGTTGTTGGGGGAGGCCAGGAATACGATCTGGGGGGAGTGCTTGCGAACGGCCTGCAGAAACACCGTGGAGTTGATCTGAAATTGATCGTCAAGAGGGATCTCGATAGCCGTATGGCCCTGGGCCCTCGCTATGATGCCGTACATGGAGAAGGTGGGAATGGGGAAAAGGACCCCGCTGTTTTGGCCGGTGAAGGCCGTGATCAGATACCCGATCAGTTCATCGGATCCGTTTCCGAGCATCAGGCGATCGGGTTCCACCTGAAGGTATTCAGAAATCCGTTTCTTTAATTTGACAGCCCCGGGATCCGGATAGCGGTTGAAATGGATGTTCCGCAGTCCTTCGGAGATTTCCTGCCGGATCTCCTCAGGAGGATCAAATGGACTCTCATTGGCGTCCATTCTGATTCGAGACGGTGTCTCAACGATGGAATAGGGTTTAAGCGTCCGAATCTCCGGACGAAGCAGGTCGAGCGGATTCATACACCTCCATCTTCGTTTTTCAGCCTCTCCTTGCGGAGCCTGATCGAACGGGCATGCCCCTGCAGTCCTTCCAGTTCTGCAAGGCGGATGGTATCATCGGCTACGAGTTGGAATCCTTCCCGGGTGAAAGAGATCAGACTGGATTTCTTATAGAAGTCTCCCACGCAGAGCGGCGAAAAAAACCGGGATGTTCCGCTGGTGGGAAGGACATGGTTCGGGCCTGCCATGTAGTCGCCGATGGGTTCCGGGGAAAAGGGGCCCAGGAAGATGGCCCCCGCATTCTCAATCCGATCCAGAATCTCCGATGGGTTCTCAGTCATGATCTCGAGGTGCTCGGGGCCGATGGCATTCGCGACCTCGGCGCCTTCGATGAGGTCTTTGACAAGGATCAGGGTTCCGTAATTCTGAAGCGCTTTTTCCGCGATCTCCCGGCGTGGCAATGTGGCAAGCTGCGCTTGTATGGTTTTCTGAACGGATTGGATCAGATCCTTGGATGTGGTGACCAGGACTGTCCAGGCCATCTCGTCGTGTTCTGCCTGGGAAAGCATATCCGAGGCAATGAAATCGGGATCGGCGGTATGATCCGCGAGGACCAGAATCTCGCTCGGTCCCGCAATCATGTCGATGTCCACGATGCCGAAGAGCATTTTTTTGGCCAGGGCCACATAGATGTTACCCGGCCCTACGATCTTGTCCACCTTGGGCACAGACTCGGTCCCATAGGCCAGGGCAGCGACGGCCTGCGCCCCCCCCACACGGAAGATCCGGTCAACCCCCGCTATCCGGGCTGCAGCGAGGACATAGGGGTTGGCCTCGCCGCCGGGAGTCGGGCTGACCATGACCACTTCCCGGACTCCGGCCACCCTGGCCGGTATGGCGTTCATCAGTACAGAGGATGGGTAGGACGCTTTTCCGCCGGGAACGTAGATCCCGACCCTTTGCAGCGGGCGGACAATCTGGCCGACCATCACACCTTCATGGTCCGTGACCGTCCAGGTCTGCTCTTTCTGTTTTTCATGGAAGGCCTGGATCCGTGCGGCCGAGGCACGGAGCGAAGCCATGGCCTCCGGATCAACCCTGTCCGCTGATCGTTTGATTTCTTCCATGGTGACCTCCACCGAAGTGTGGTCGATGGAAATCCGGTCAAATTTACGCGTCAGCTCAAACAGGGCGGGATCTCCCTCCAGACGGATCCGGCCGATAATCTCCTCGACGGATTTTACGGTCTTCTCATCGACCTCGCCCGTCCGCTGCTTGAAGCGGAGGATCTCCTTTTCGAAACCGTATGTTTTAGAATCAAGAATTTTCATAGCCTACACGTGTTTTGTTATACAGAGCGACAGAACAAAGCAGACCGAGGCGCGACGAAGTCAAGGAGTGAGGCGTACTGATTGTACGCCGCAACGACGAGACGAGGAAGCAACAAAGGTATGCAAAGTTATGTCGCTCTGTATAGAAACGGTTACATCGATCGGGCGAGCCCATACTCCTTTATGACGGCAGTCAGTTTATTTCTGTTGACCTCTCCCATCCTGCAAAGGGGAAGCCGGAACTCCTCCTCACATTTGCCCATGAGATGGAGAGCAGTCTTGACCGGGATCGGATTGGTCTCGAAAAACATGGCCTCCATGAGCCTGAGCAATTCATAGTGAAGTGACCGGGCCCTGTCCAGATCCCTGTTAAAAAAGGCCCGGACCATCTCCGACATCTTTCCGGGGGCTGCATTTGCAACCACAGAGATGACGCCTTTGCCGCCGATGCTCAGGGTGGGGAGGACTGTAAAGTCGTCTCCGGATAGGACCACGAAGTCATCACGGCACAGCTCGATGATCTTGCTGATCTGATGGAGGTCGGCCGACGCCTCCTTGATCCCTGCGATTTCCCGGATCCTCGACAGGCGGGCAACGGTATCAGGAAGGATGTTCAGGGCGGTCCTGCCGGGTACA
>CAKKPE010000034.1 GCA_919901565.1 bacterium | reverse complement strand
GAGCCTCACTAACTGGTCGTGGATTAAAAGTCTCAACTTGATTGCAAGTTAGAATGAGTCTCCACTAATCGGTTCTGATTATTCTTTTAAATTGACACATGTGTATGCATGATATACTATTCTATTTAACTCCGAAAGGCTGAGGTGTCAGGCCTTGAAATTTGAATCTGCATGGAAACAAAACATAGTAATACGAGGAGGTTATCAATGAAATTGACGGCTATTATTGAAGGTGAAGGTAATGGATATGTGTCCCTGTGCCCTGAACTGGATATCGCGAGCCAAGGCGATACGGTTGAAAAGGCCCGGGACAATCTTCGGGAAGCACTGGAACTTTTCTTTGAAGCAGCGTCACCCGAAGAGGTCAAGCAACGTCTTCATAGCGATATTTTCGTAACCCAGGTTGAGGTGGCAGTTGGCTAAGCTCCGAGTCCTTTCTGGCAAAAAGGTGTGCTCCATCTTGGCAAGACATGGCTTCATGGGAGTGCGTCGGCGCGGCAGCCACATCGTAATGCAGAAGAAGCTCCCCCAGGGAACAATAACAGTTCCGGTCCCGGATCATGATGAAATCAGAGTCGGAACGCTGCAATCCATCATACGCCAATCGGGGATACCTCGGAGTGAGTTTGAATCATGAGCTCTTGGTGCCTAATACTTATAATGCCCCATCTTCTCAGTGGGAGATTTTCCTCTAAGCGAACGTTAATTGCTGGGGGTATAACGATGACTGTGGGCTAACGAAGCCGCGACAAGATTCATCCGTGTTCAAGGCCTCACATCCGCGGAGATCAGGGACAGGCTTTCTCTGGGTGCAGGGTGATTCTCATCCCCCCGGCCATGATTATTACTATGGCGTTTTCTGAAATAGAATTGAAGAAGATCGATAAACTTGTTGGCGGCCTTTGTCGCGAGCGCATCCCGGTTCATTTGAAGGATCAGTTGAGTTTGGAATACCGTGTGAAGGGTCATGAAGTTGTGGTGTACGAGCGGCGGCCGTATTGGAGCGATCCGAACGAGATTACAGAAACTCCGGTAGCAAAGATGAAGTTCCTGCGAACAACCAATGAATGGCGTCTGTATTGGATGCGGCGTGACCTGAAGTGGCACGGCTACGACATGCTAAAAGGGCATCGAAATAGAATCGTCATGGATTGTAAAATCTATTCTTTGGCCTCGCCGCTCCCGGATTTCCCTGAGCTGAAGTAATCCCGATGGATGTAAGTGAAGAGAGCAAATCCCCACCAGGAGGCGACAAACAACACGGTCGCAAGACTCATTAACTGGAGGACGGATCCTTTGTCAATCAGCTGCCAGACTTCACCATGTCCTCCGATTTGGTGCAGCATGTCCGCTTCCATGGATTTCCGATTCGTCAGGTACAGGGCCTTGTCAATCGTATAGAGCAATGTTCCAATAAGAACGAGCTGATAGCCCCAGCGTTGTGCGCGCCACAGGCCGATTCCCATGGCCAGAAAGAGGACAGAATAGGTCAGATGGTACAGCACAGCCGCGAGACCACCGCGAACAGCGCCCAGAAACGGCACCTCGGATGTCAGGGAGAAAGCTTCAAAGATAGCGGAGAGCACCAAGAGTGCTCCTGTGCTTCGAAACGTAAATCGTCCTTTTGTCCCTGAACGCATTTGTCCTCTCATTTCTTTCCGTCGGATGGCAGCGGTTCCAAACATGACGGCCAGGGCCAAACCGCTCTCTTTCAAACGCTATACTATTATCCATTTTTTGAGGAATTGTAAACAAAAATTCCCTATGACGTTATGGCACAAGGGGATCACGGACAGGCCGACGGTAAGCGTTAATCATAACTTATGAGGAGCACCCTGGGGCCCAACCCTTCCAAAACCAACCCTTGACAATGGCCCAAGACCCGTTATAGAAATGATAGAGAAAATTTACTGAAATATCCGTGCAGGCAGCAGACAGGAGGAATTGAGATGAAAACCAGACTGACCGCCGTGATCCTGAGTGCCCTTTTTGCAATGGGTTTTACCGGCAAAACGTATGCGGGTGGCGAAACCAGGCTTGATGACCGGCCCAATCTCACGGTCCGCGGCGAGGCCCTGCTCAAGGTCCCGGCCGACCAGATGCATCTGAATATCGCCGCGGTCACGCATGCCGAGACCAGCGCTCTGGCGCTGGATCAAAACACAGCGCTCATGCAGAACGTGATCCAGGCACTCAAAAAGATCGGACTCACCGAAGACGAATATCAGACCGGGCAGTTCCAGATCGAACCCGTGTGGTCGCAGCGCCCACGCCAGGCCCCCGAGGACTGGCGCCCCCGCATAACGGGCTATACGGTCACCAACCGCCTGGCCATCAAGACCAAAAAGCTTCCCCTGGCAGGCAAGCTCATCGGCGCGGCCACGGATGCCGGCGCCAATTCCATAGACTCCATCGTATTTGATCTTGCAGATCCGAGAAAATACCGCGGCCAGGCCATCCGGGATGCAACGGCAAATGCCCTTGCAGACGCCCGGAGCCTTGCAGATGCCGCATCCGTGAAGCTCGTACGCGTCCTGACGCTCAGCCTGGACAACGCTGTTGCCACGCCGTTCAGGGTAGGGGCTGAAAGTTTCGCACGGGGTGCCATGATGGCCGAGGCTGAAGCGCCGCCGATTTCTTCGGGGGAGGTCACGGTCCAGGCCGGCGTGACGCTTGTTTATGAGATCGGGGAGTGAAGTCCGAAATGGTATGATAATGGCTGCACGGACCTTTTGGAGACCTCGGAGAGGTCATGAGCCGCGTGGATTTGTTTGAGGCTGCCGGGTCTCTTGAAAGGAATAGCATGCACGAAAGTCAAGTCTTACATGATGGACCGAGAAAGAGCCTGCTGCTCGGTTTCGTCGGTCTCCTCGGCGTCACCCTGTTCCTCGTGTCCATCACGGGGCTGCCCGACTTCGACGACAACGAATACCGCCTGGCGGCGTTCGTCATCGACGTGATTCGAAACGGCAACTGGATCTGCCCGCACGATGCCTACGGAACGGTCATATCCAAACCGCCGCTGCTCGCTTGGCTCGCAGCGGTCTCGACCCTGCCTTTTGGCGTTTTGAACCAGTTCTCCCTCTACATCCCCTCGGCACTCGCCCTGATCGGCATTGCGCTGCTTCTCCTTCGGGAAGGGCGAGAGCGATTCGGATGGCGTGCCGGTCTATGGGCAGCTCTGGCCTATCTCTTGTGCCCGCTTGCCGATCGGCATCTTACCACGGCCCGGTACGATGTGCTCTTCGCTTTCGGTGTGACCTGGGGGGCCTTCTCTGCATTCCGGGCGTGGGAACGAGGAAAAGGGTGGACCGAATTCTGGCTCGCCGCTACCTTTGCCACCATGGCCAAGGGCCCGCTGGCGCTGCCGCTCGCGGCGTCCGGGCTGGCGGCCGCCTATTGGGAATCCCTTTCGGCCCAGCCCTGGAGGGTAAAGGGATCGCACCTGTCTGGAGTCCTGGTGTTTCTCTCCGTTACAGGGGGCTGGTTCGGACTCGCCTATTGGCAGGAGGGACAGGTGCTGGTCCACAGGATGATCGGCGGGGAGTTGATGGGTCATGCCATGGGTAAAGGCTCCGTAGCAATCGGGACGGGTGTGCTTCGGACCCTCCGCACTTTTTTTTCGAACTTCCTCCCCTGGAGCCTGCTGCTCTTCCCGGCCGGGTGGCGCATCTTGCGTCATCCGGCGCAGGACCCCAATGAACGGCGTTTTGAGCGCTTCGTTTTCTGCTGGTTTGCAGCGAGCATCCTGATCTTCAGCCTGGGCGCCCATCAAAGATTTCGATTGCTGCATCCGGTCCTGCCGCCCTCCGCCCTTCTTGCCGGTCGGGAAGCGGCTCGCCTGACCCGAAGGCTGCGTCCAGGGCGGTTCCTCGGCTTTATTGCCGGATTAAGCGGCACGGCTCTTCTCGCCCTTTTTGTTTACCACCACATCCTTCTGGGTGACAGCCGGAGCGTTCGGGAAACGGTGGCCGGCAGGCACATTGCCGCATCGATTCGTTCAATGGTTGACTCGGGGACACCCGTGTTCTTTGCGCCTGCTACCCCCTTTGCCGTGCAGTTCTACCTCAACCGCAGCGATCAGGAAGTCAGCCACGAAAAGGCGGTCGAGATCCTGCGCACCGACGAGACGGCTATCCTCGTGACGATGGACGTTGCCAAACTGCTTGAAATCGCCGGACCGGAGGGCCTGCCTCTGCGAATGCTCGCCGAGGCCGAGATTCCGGAAGAGGGGACCCTCCGCGCAGTCCAGTCACAGAAGCAGGAATCGAACAGCCTTTCCTGATTCCCTTCCAAATCGCGGCCGAAGCCGAAGCTCCGCCGATTCATGCCTGGGTCATGATTGTTGATGAGATCGGAGATTGAAGTCCGGAATTGAATGCGTTGTTTGCCGACCCGCTCATATACCGAGGAGCACGACCGTGCTCCGGGCGTTGGCGATGTAATGGTCCTGAGGATCGATAACGACTTCCTTGCCCGGATCAAGGAAGTCCTGGCCCTCGGTCAGGCTCGTGTCCATGACCCTCCGCCACTTTTTCCCTCCGGCCGGATCAGGAAGTTTGATATATTGGGACAGATGATCGGCGTTCAGGATGATGAAGATCTGGTAGCTCCCGATCTCGGATTTTTCTTCTCCTCCGTCGAGACGGAAGCAGAGGGTCCTGAACAAGCTGTCGTTCCAATTCGGCTCGTTTCCATCGGGACCGAACCAGCTCAGGTCCGGGATATGGTCGGCGTTCAGATCCTCACCAAGGAAGAACTTTCTCCTCTGCAGGATGGTGTATCGTTTGGTAAAGGCCACGGTCTTCCTGAAAAACTCGATCATGCCGGCGTTCTTGGTCGCGAGGTCCCAGTCGAACCAGCTGATCCCGTTATCCTGGCAATAGGCGTTGTTGTTGCCCATCTGGGTCCGCAGGAATTCGTCGCCGCCGAGGACCATGGGCGTCCCCGAAGAAAAGATGAGCATGCAGAAAAAGTTTTTCACGAACTGCTTTCTCAGCCTCAATACTTCTGGGTCACCGGTCTCACCCTCGACGCCGCAGTTCCATGAGTTGTTATCATCCGTACCGTCGCGGTTCCCTTCGAGGTTTTCGTCATTGTGCTTCCCGTTGTACGATACCAAATCCCAGAGGGTAAAACCATCGTGGCAGGTGACGAAGTTAACGCTGTTGTACGCGGAACGGCCGTCGTCGCCGTACAGATCGCAGGATCCCGTCAATCTCCTGCCGAGGTCAGCGATCTGCCCGGCATCGCCCTTGCCGAACTTCCGGACCGTATCGCGAAACCTCCCATTCCATTCGGCCCAGTCAACCGGGAAATTCCCGACCTCATAGGTCCCGAGGTCCCAGGGCTCCGCGATGAGCTTGACCCGGCTCAGAACCGGGTCCTGGGAGATGGCATCAAAGAATGACGCGGCCCCGCGGAAACGGCCGTCCTCTCGGCCCAGGACCGAGGCGAGATCAAAACGGAAACCGTCCACGTGCATCTGTTCAACCCAGTAGCGGAGCGAATCCATGACGAGACGGATCACCGGGGCATTCGAGAGGTCCATGCTGTTCCCGCATCCGGTCCAGTTCATAAAATAGCAGAAGGGTTTGTCGCGGGTGCCGGTCAACGCGTAATATGTGGGGTTGTCGATCCCCTTGAGACTGAGGACCGGGCCGTACTCGTTGCCCTCAGCCGTGTGGTTGTAAACCACATCGAGGATGACCTCGATCCCAGCTTTATGCAGTTCCCTGACCAGGGTCTTGAATTCGTGGACCTGGCAGCCCGGATACCGCCCCGTTCCGTAAGATGACTCGGGCGCGAAGAAACAGACCGTGTTATAGCCCCAGTAATTCGTCAGCCCCTTGTTCACGAGGAAATCGTCCACATAGAATTCATGGACCGGCAGGAGCTCAACTGCGTTGATGCCGAGGTCCCTGAGATACGGGATCTTGTCGATGAACCCGAGATAGGTCCCCGGATTCCCTGATTGTGAAGACGCATGAGCGGTGAAGCCCTTGACGTGCACTTCGTATATGAAGAGCTTCTCCAGGGGGATATCGGGCGGAGCGTCTCCCTGCCAGTTGAAGGTGTCGTCCATGACGATCGCCTTGGGAACCATACCAGTGTTGTCCCTCGTGTCCATTCTGTACGGTCTCTCCTCTGCCGTGGGATCATAGGGGAGAAGAAGGTTGTCTGCGTTTCCGGCCTTTCCGGTAACCGCCTTCGCATAGGGATCAATGAGGAGCCTGTTCTCGTTGAAGTAAAGGCCATAGCCCGGATTGTATTCCCCGCAAACCTTGTATCCGTAGAGCTGTCCCGCCCTGAGCCCGTGGACCAGGACATGCCAGATGTAACGCGTGCGCTGTTCCAGCCGGATCACGTCCGTGGGTGCGCCATCCGGGCTCTCGAAGAGCAGCAGCCACACTTCGGCCGCCCGTTGCGAGTAGATCGCTAAATTCACCCTCTCCTCATGAACCGTTGCACCGAGGGGATAGAATTTACCCGGCGAGAGCCTCCTCTTTGTTTCATGCTTCAGCATGGGAGATCCTTGATTATTTCACCCACTCACAGAAAAAGGAGACGCCCCCTTTACCACTCTGCCATCCTGGCAACCCGAGGCATCTCCTGTGCCCTCCGTCGTATCCCGCTATCTGCTTTTCCCTGCCTACTGCCCCTGTTCAAAAAATCATTTGCAACATCCAGAAATTACAAAGGAATCCCGGAACCGTCCCCAGTCGGTTGCCAGTTGCCAGTCGGTTGTGAAAGTTTCGCCCGTGAGACCATGGCGGCCGAGGCCGCAGCCCTGCCGATTTCTTCCGGGGAGGTCACGGTCCAGGCCGGGATCATGCTTGTTTATGAGATCGGCGAGTGAAATCCGAATAACGGTTGAACCCACCGGCTAAAAACAGCGCAACTGTTTGGCGTCCGAATGCGGTGTTATGTAATTTTTTTATATTTTAACAAGTAGTTAAATTCCCCCACATCGTTTCCAGTAACCTTTATAAAACCATATGGTGTGACAAGTGCCTCAATATCTTCCTCTTCCATTCTTATATCCACTGGTGGACCCGGGCCTTTATCAATTTTTTTGAATTCGATAATATTCAGCATGCCGCCTCGCTTTACGACACGGGCGACCTCTCGAACAGTTGATTCTTGATCACTTTTTGATAGGTCATGTAATATTGCTGCCATTAAGCAAGAGTCAATGGAGTTGTCTTCAATCGGCAGTCTGTTGCTTATGTCAGCCAATATCGTTTTGATGTTCTTTATATTCTTCATATCGATCTCTTGGTTTAAAGCCTCAATACCCTCTTGCCAGAGATCGATAGCGTAAACTGTGCCTTTGCCGCCGATATTTTTTGCAATTTCAATACTGTATTTGCCAATGCCGCAAGCCAAATCAAGAAAACTTGAATCAGGCTTTACATCAATAATTGCAAATGTTTTTTCTTTATCTATTAAATCAAAACTGCTCTTTCCGGCAGCTACCGGTTTGTCACTCATGGGTTCTCCTTATCATCCTTCTCTCAAGCTAACAATCAAGACGGTTGACAATCTTCGATAACTTCTTGTCCCCGTCTATTCAGCCCTTGGGGCTGTCCATTTTCCAATAGCCCCTTTTTTTACTCGGCAGTGACGAAGGCGGTAAAGTGCTCCTTGAGCAGGCGGCTGAGGATGTTATCGGCATCTGCTTCGGTGGAGAATTTCCCCACGCGGACGCGGTAGAAGAGGCCGGCCCGGTTGCTCCATTCCCGGATGAATACGGGCTCGAACCTGGACTCAAGGGTGTTCTTCAATGTCAGGGCGTTTTCTTTCTGCTGGAAGGAGCCGACCTGCACGGTATAGAACATGGACCCTGAAGAGACCACGGCCCCGTTCGGTGCGTAGTACTTGTTGTCGCCCAGTTCGATGGTCTCGACCCGGGCAGGGACCACTCCGTCCTCGGCCATGCCCAGGAGAGAGGCCGCGGCATAGGAGAGGTCAATGATCCGGCCTTCAACAAAGGGGCCCCGGTCGTTGATCCGGAGCACCACGGACTTGCCGTTCTTCTGGTTGGTCACCCGGACCCTGGAGCCGAGCGGCAGGGTCTTATGAGCGGCGGAGATCTTGTACATGTCATAGACCTCGCCGTTGGCGGTCAGCTTACCGTGAAAATCCGCGCCGTACCAGGAGGCCAGGCCGTACTCGACCCGGTGTCCCTCTTCGATCCGGACTTGTTCCCGGGGCGCGGCACAGGCGGAAATCCACAAAAGGAACGGGACCAGCACAAAAAGAACGAGCATCTTCCAATAGGATACCTGCTCACCTGAACATACCGCACACTTATGAGCGGTCTTAAAAATAAATCGACATTGGTTTAGAAAATCTCCCCTGGCCCCTCTTTTCCAAAGAGTGGAAATTCCTCCCGGCGCCTGCCCTGAGCGCAGTCGAAGGGACAAAGGAGGCTTCGGCGTGAGCTCAGCCGAACGGTTAGGATGGGGTTCATAGCTTGATGCAGTCTTAATCGTAAGACCGTTAACAACCGAGGATATACTTGTCATCCAGAGCCTCCGCCTGTTCGATCTCCGCCTTTGTTTCTTCATAACCCTGCCTGCCCATGAGGGCATAGGCCGCGACCTTTCCCTGTTCCACGCCGGGCTGGTCCAGGGGGTTGATCCGGTAGAGCCCGCCGGAAAAGACGGTCTGGATCTCGTACATCATGAAAAGCTGGCCCAGGGTGAAGGGGTTGACCTCCTTCAAGGTGATGCTCAGGTTCGGGCGATGGTTCTGTATCAGGGCATAGGCGGTCCCTTTCTGCTCTGCCTGGATAAGCCCCTGAAGGGAGTGCCCGCCCAGATAGGAGAGCCCCTCCATTTCGGGATAGCTTTTGGGAATCTCCATAGGGACCTTGTATTTCTCCACGTTGATGAAGGTAATCACCTTGTCGTTCGGCCCTTCCACATAAAGCTGGATCTGTGAATGCTGGTCGGTTGCGCCGAGCGCATTGATCGGCGTCTGACCTGCATGCACCTCATGGCCGTCAAGGGAGGAGCGTTTGCCCAGGCTCTCGGCCCAGAGCTGCCGGTACCAGTCGGCAAAACCGCGAAGGGCATGGGCATAGGGCATCATCACGGAGATATGCTTTTTCCGTTTGGTGTCGAGGATGAAGTGGATCACGGCATTCATGTATGCCGGGTTCTCCCAGATCCTGACCTTGTGGCAGTGCCGCTCCATGAACGAGGCCCCCGCAAGGAGTTCCCGGACATTGACCCCGGAGACCGCGGCTGAGAGGAGCCCGACCGGGGTCAGGACTGAAAAGCGCCCGCCCACACCGTCAGGAATGACCAGGCATCGGTACCCTTCTCTCTCGGCCACGCGCATCAGGTTCCCCTTGGTCTTGTCCGTGGTGACCACGATATGGTCGGCATGATTCTCACGACCCAGGGCCTTGATCATGGCCTCCTGACAGACGAGAAAATTGGCCATGGTCTCCGCTGTCCCGCCGGACTTGGTGATCACATTGAAACAGGTTTTCTTCAGGTCCAGGACGTCCATGAGGGCGGCAAGCTGGTCCGGGTCCACGTTGTCCAGGACATAGATCCTCGGCGCCCGGTGCCGGCCGGTCTTGGAGAGTTCATTGTAATAGGGATGCTGGAGCGCTTCATGCAGGGCGGTGTTTCCGAGGGCGGACCCGCCGATCCCGAGGACCACGAAGTAGTCACACCATCTCCGGATCCCTTTGGCCATCTCCAGGATTTCCGAAACGCTCTGGTTCGGAAGATCCATGAAAGGGAGGTCTCCGCTGTCCCTTTTCTCCTTGATCTGGTGATGGATGTCCCTGGCCTCGGGCATCAGGGATTCAATCTCGCCGTCGAAGACGCCGTGCTCCTCGCCCATGAATTTGGCCATGACATGGTTGACGTCCAGGCGGATCGACATCTCCTCTTTCCAGACCTTGTTCTTATAAGTGATCATGTTTGCCTCCGGAGGTAGTTTTTTCTTTCTTCAGGCTTGTACCACGAAATGGCCGCAGAATCAATCTATCTCTTCGGGCTGAATCTGCGACAAACGTATGGGTGAACATTTCTCTAAGAGCGTCATTCCCCGACCCGCCGATCGGGCCTATCCTCCGACTTTATCGGGGGATCGGAGGGCATGCTTGATCGGGGAATCCAGATAAAAAGACTGGATTGCCCGGTCAAGCCCCGGTAAACCGAGGGCAGGCCGGACAATGACAAACATATGTAATCCTTCAGAAGGTCAGGACATGGTCCCCCTGCTCCACCCCCAGGCTTTCTGCCACAGGGATGCACTTGGCCTTGAGCAGGAAAGCGATATTCTTGTCTGTCCCGTAGAGCGTCTCAAAGTGCCCCATGCCTTTGGCTATGACCAGGTCCGTCCGGTCCCAGACCCTGATGAACTCATAAGGTGCCTCGGCGAGCATCAGGCCGATGGCGTTCCTGGCATGCGGGATGATCCCCGCCGCCATGCGGCCGAAACCTAGCGAAACCAGGTCCTGGACCGTGGCATCGTTCAGGATCGGCTCCTGTTTGGGCGAGACCGTGACCTCTTTGCCCAGGTTCACCAGATGCTCGACAAGCATCTGGTCAAAAACGATCTCCCCGCAGTTGTCCGTGAGATAGAGAATGCTGCGGGCCCTGTCAACCTCGGCTTCAAACCGTTCAAACTGATCAATGGCAAGCCCCTTTTGCAGCTGCTCCTCCAGGGAATGCAGCGCATCTCTGGATCCGTCCACGCCGAAATCGATGGCGTTCCCTGCAATGGCGGCCAGCACAACCTTCCGGAGTGTGAGGTCCTCCCGGCGAAGTCTGCCAATTATCTCCAGCGCCGCCTCATTGCTCTTCTTTTTCAGTAAGGCGTAGGGATCCTTTCCTGACCGCTCCATCACATACCGGTGGACCATGGTACCGAGTTCAGCGGGGATCCTTTCAGGATAGCCCTTGTGCAGGAGGTCCACCACGCCTTTCATGACGGAAAGCCGCTCGCCCGGATCCTCCACGGCAAGTTCCACGGCGTGTGTTGCCTGGTCCACCAGACAGCGTGCACAGAGATAGCTCGGTCGTAACATCCCCTTCCTACTCCACCATGACCTTGACCTGGATCTCCTTGTAGTTTTTCATTGAAGGATCTCCGGGTAACTGTCGCGCAGAATATCCATGATCCATTCCACGACCTCCAGGACGGTCATGGCTGACGTGTCAACGATATAATCCGACCTGTCATAAAAAGGCTCCCGTATCTGGAGGAGTTCGCGGATCCTGCCCAGCGGGTCCGGGGTCTGAAGCAGGGGGCGGTGGCTTGTCCCCTGGGTTCTCTGCAGGATCACTTCCGGAGAGGCCGTCAGGCAGAAGATGGGACCGGACTTTTTCAGCGCCTGGATGTTTGCCTCCCGCAGAACGATCCCGCCTCCGGTAATGATGACGTGCCCGGTCAGATTCGAGACCTCCTGGGCAATCTCTGATTCCAGATCGCGCAACACCTCTTCCCCGTCTTCCGAAAAGATATCTGAGATGCTCTTTTCGGCCCGCTCTTCGATGAGGTCGTCGGTATCCACCACATCGAACGAAAGCTGCCGGGCGAGATCGCGGCCGACCGTACTCTTTCCAGTGGCCATGAAACCGACCAGTACGATGTTATTCGGCATCTTTACCTTTCTTTACTGATGACCGGCAAGTTTTTCTTTAAGGACCCGCAACATGATCTCCACGGACGGCTGTTTTCCCGTTAAGATCTCAAAGGTCTTCGCCCCCTGGTAGACCAGCATCACGGTCCCGTTGACCGCTCTCAGCCCACGTTTCCTGACCTCCCGGAGGAGTATGGTCTCTTCGGGGTTATAGACCAGGTCAAAGACCGCTGTGCCCGGAGAGAGCCAGTTGGTATGGATCACAGGAGCATCCCCGGGCTTCATCCCGACCGGAGTGGCATTGACGAAGAGGTCTTTGCCTGCAAGACCCCTCTGAATGGCCGCTGCTTCCGCCGGGCAGGTTTCAATCCTGCAGGAAGGAAACTTCCGGGCAACGGCCCGGCACAGATTTTCGGCACGCCCCGTCTCAATATCAGCGATGATAATCTCGTCAGCGCCGGAGATTGCGGCCTGAAAACAGACCGCCCTGGAGACGCCCCCGGCCCCCATGACAAAGATCCTCCTGGACCTGAACTCCAGCCCGAGTCCCTGTCTGACGGCTGTCTCGAAACCGAATGCATCGGTATTGTACCCGATGAGCCTGCGGTCCTTGACCTGGATGGTATTTACGGACCCGATGAGTTCAGCCTCCGGAGAGATCTCATCCAGGAAGGGGATCACCTTCTCCTTGTGAGGGATTGTGACATTGACCCCTACGATACCGATTGAAATCAGGGATCGCACGGCGTCTTCCAGGTCTTCGGGCCGGACCTCCAGTGGGACGTAGACATAATCCAGGCCCAGGGCCTCAAAGGCGGCATTGTGCATGGCTGGCGAGAGACTATGATGCACCGGATAGCCGAAGAGGCCGACGATCTTTGTGGTTCCACTGATATCCATTGAAATTCCCTGTTCTGAACCCGGAAGCAGCCCGCCCCGGATGTGATAAATCAAAAGTCTATAGAAAACGAACTGTATTGTCAAACCGAAAAGGGGTTGTGGGTGTGCGACAAATTTATGGGTAGAACCGTCAAGCGCATGCCCTGTTTTCCCA
>CAKKPE010000033.1 GCA_919901565.1 bacterium | reverse complement strand
GGGAAAACAGGGCATGCGCTTGACGGTTCTACCCATAAATTTGTCGCACACCCTTCTTGTCTCATGGTCTTCAGCATCTTCATATTATTTATAATCTGCACAGGCGCAGTAACGGTTTTTTCTTGCCTTCCTTTTTTAAGATTGAATATAATCGGGAAAACCAAAACTCAAAAATGAAACATGGGGAGCAGGTCTTTGATTTTGCTCTATGAAATGTCAAGGTTCAAGACCCTCGATAATTTTGGGCCGGTGACATCGGTGAGGCTTGCGTATTCGCCTGAGTATTCCTCCTACGAGGATATTGCAGGAGATCAAGATAGATAAAAGGGCTGCGGAGTAGCTCCCAAAACATGGAGTTTGATCAGAGGTGAAACGGTATGAGCATAACAGCAAAGAAAACGATTGATGAATTTTTTAGTGAAGGGAAAGAAATCGATAAGGCTCTGAAGCAAGCTGTTCAGCGAGCGCTTTTGGAGCACAAAAAGGCAGGCAATCAAATCACGTTATATTTTGTATGCCAAAGATAGGCTGGGGAGGCTATGTACGACGCATGTAGCAGAAAGCTATAACCCCCTTGACATCAGTTTCACTATAATGTATAGTTTCACCGTATGGTGAAACTGGCTAAGAAAGTGAAACAGAAATCCGAGCGCAGGGCAGTGGCAGAGGCGCGTGAGCGCCTGGAAACTGTCTTTGCAGAAATACCCTTTGTCCGCCTAAAGGGCTCCGAGACCGATGCCAGAATCTCTGGGGCTCAAGTCGATCTTCTCTTGAATGCCCTTGTTTCGGGCAGGCCCGTTCAGTTTATCGTCGGGGTTAAAGCGGTGGGAGAGCCGCGTCTTGTCCGGGTGGCTGTCGAACAATTAAAGAAATACCTCCAGGGATCGAAGGACGCATACGGGATCATTGTTGCACCTTATCTGAGCGACGCGGGCAGGCAGATATGCAGAGACGCGGGCATCGGCTGCGCTGACCTTGCGGGGAACGCCTACCTGTCCTTTCAGAGCATCTACATCGATAAAAGCGGCGTGCCGAATCCTTTTCTTAGCACCCGCGCCGCGAAATCCGTCTTCTCTCCCAAGTCCAGCCGGATTCTGCGCGTTCTCCTCGCAAAGCCTTCGCGGAAATGGTACGTGGAGGAGATTTCAAAAGAGGCCGGGATCAGCATCGGCCTTGCCTCGCGGATAAAACAGGCGCTTCTCGCCGAAGAATGGATCAGGGAGGAAAACAAACGGTTCTCTCTGGTGAATCCGGAGGACGTGTTAAAACAGTGGTCTGAAAATCACACGTATACCAAAAGCCAGGCCTTTTCATTCTACTCCTCTCTCTCAGAGGAAGAGCTTGAAGAAGCAGTGAACAGGGAGTGCAATAAAAGAAAGCTGCGATACGGACTCGCCTTGTTTTCAGGGGCTCGGAAGGTGGCCCCGTTTGTAAGGTTTCCACGGTTCTTTGCCTATGTGGACGGCAACATCGACGCCATTGCAAAGACGCTGGAGTTCAAAAAGGTGGAGACCGGCGCCAATGTGACGCTCCTTGTGCCCTATGATGATAAGGGCGTGTTTTACGGGCTCCGAAAGATCGGAGGAGTTGACGTGGTTTCGGACATCCAGTTGTATCTGGACCTGAAAAGCTATGGCGGCAGGGGCGAGGAGGCAGCGGAGGCCGTGTTTGAGCAGGGGATCAAGTCCGCATGGTGAGCAGAAGCGACTATAGCCGAAGAGAAATGAATGCCTGCAAAGCCGTTCTTGTGGAGGTCGTACATCTTCTGAGCGAGATCAAGGACGAGATGGTCGTGATCGGCGGTTGGGCACCTGCTTTTCTGCTGCCGCAGGCAAAGGAACCTCATATCGGGAGTCTCGACGTAGACATCGCCCTCGATTTCGCCCGAATTCCAGACGGCGTTTATCAAACGATCTTAAAGTCGTTTCTGAAACGCGGCTATGTACAGGATCAGGCGCAGCCTTTCAGGTTTTTCCGCACCGTACAAGGGGACGGAACCGGTCCTATACGGGTGGAGATCGATCTCATGGCAGGGGAGTATGGCGGAACGGCTAAAGGCCGCCGGACGCAGAAAGTGCAGGACGTCCGCGCGCGGAAGGTCCGCGGGTGCGACCTTGCTTTTGATTCAACAATTACCGTCACGCTTGAGGGCGAGCTGCCCGATGGCGGGATGGACAAGGTCAGTTTCAAAGTCGTGGGAATTGTCCCCTTCCTCGTTATGAAGGGTATGGCGATGTACGAACGGATGAAGGAAAAAGATGCTTATGACATTTATTATTGCGTCGAACATTATCCTGGCGGCATTGAACGCTTGGTGCAGGAATTCAAGCCCCACCTGAAAAACAAACTTTTTTTAGAAGGGCTTGGAAAAATACGGGCAAAGTTCCTCTCTCCAAAACATGTCGGTCCCAAATGGGTGGCTGATTTTCTGGAAAGAACAGATAAGGAGGAACGGGAAATCCTGATGCGGCGGGCGTATGAAAAGGTGCGGGAACTGCTCGATGCACTTAGAATTGCCGAATGGGACGGGGTATGACAGAGCGATGAGAATCCCTTACGTTATAGATAACCAGGCGCACAAGATGGCCGATGTCCTGAATACTCTGCTCAAGGGGCATGAGGGAAAGTATCTCGTCGTCGGCACGGCCTATTCTAACCATCAGATCTTCAGCACATAATACCTCAGCCAGACATAGACCGTGCAGATGATCACCGACTCGATCATCAGGGGCATGCCGTAGAGCATGAACTTCTTGAAGGAGATGGGTTTTCCCATTTTTTCAGCCATGCCCACGACAATGACATTGGCCGAGGCGCCGATGGCCGTGCCGTTGCCGCCGAGGCATGCGCCGAGCGCCAGCGACCACCAGATAGGCATCAGATCAGGATGATGGAGCAGGGCTGTACCCGAAAGATTGGGCCAGAGCTGTTTGGCCATGTCAATGATGAGCGGGTTCATGGTGGCGACATAAGGGATATTATCGATAAACGCGGAGGCAAAGGCCGAAAACCACATGACGATCATGCTCGTACCCAAGAGATTCCCCTGGGTCAGCTTCAGAACCTCAATCGACATCCACTTGATCAGGCCGACCTTGACCACCCCTCCGATGATCATGAACAGACCCATAAAGAAGAAGAGCGTGGCCCATTC
>CAKKPE010000032.1 GCA_919901565.1 bacterium | reverse complement strand
GAGGAGCGACTCGCTATCTCTTCAGCATGTCGGTGAAAAGGACTAAACTGTTACGCCCATGTCGTATATCGCCCATCCTGAAATTGAACATCTTTTAATATTGGCGGGTGGATCTGATACAAGCGAAACGTTTCAAGATCCCCGTTATATCCCAGAACCCCTTCGACAGTGTATCTAAACGCCAGAAACCGCAAACTGCTGCGATACTTTACATCATTAAAAATGTCGTAGATATTTTCATCAAAACTGTATTGGATTTCAAGCTGGAGGGGAATGCAGTCCTCCCATACGGAGGCCATCAAACCGCAATCGGTACTCTTGTACGCCGGATTTTCAGGAAGAGGTATTTGCGCAAGTGCACTTTGAAACCTGAAAACAGCCTGCATACGGCAGGCCATATCGCTGCCGCACGCCCCCATTTCTTTTTGCAGGTCATTAGACAGCTGTTGGGCCTTACGGTTAAATTCAAGATTCTGCTTCTCCAAGGCAGGACTCAGCTCATCGCCGCCAACTGTTGCTGTCAATCCCAATATCCCTGCCGCCAGCAGAACAACGATGCGGCAAATAAAGAGGTTATTGGAAATCCTGCTAATAACGTTTTTTACAAGCGCCATGCTGCCTATCCCTTCCATCCCCTTTAGTCAATGATTCAGGTATTCAATGGGATTGTCAACTTAATTTAAAACAAGAGTATGGCAGACAATTTCCGGGGAGACAATACTTAATTCTACGCCGTCTCTTTCACAAAGAGGTTTGAATAGAAGTGTGTTCGAATGGTTTTTTTACGGGCAGCCTCCAGAGGCTGATTCACGATTCAAGACCTGACACGGGTGAGGTTTTCGAATTGGTGTCTGGCCCCAATTCCAGATCCCCTTCAGGCGCCTTTGCCATGACGGCGGCGGCGTCCGAGCAGGCCCAGGCCTGCGAGTCCGGAAAGCATCAGCGGCAAGGTACCCGGCTCCGGAACAGCAGCGGTCAGGAAGATTCCCGAGTCCGATGCCATCGAAACCCCTGAGGGCATGGATATCGCCAGTTGGGCAGTATGGCTGAGATCGGCAATGCTCTGTTTCCCATCACCGGCAATTCCGTAGATATACGATTCCATGTCGGCAAAAATGTACACGGTGGAGACGCCCTGCAGGGTCAGGCTGACCTCAAGGAGCTCGTTGATGGAGTTCGATGGGGTCAGGGAAATATATTCCTGATCGTTTGCGCCGCCGTACTCCTGCATGAGCAGCCCCATCAGGTTATAATAACCGGTGCTTGGGTCCAGTGAAATACTTCCGTTAATGGCCATGCTCAGCGTTACCTGGTACGGATTGTTGTCAGGCGGTGTGAAAGTCAGGTCTTCCTCGATCTGCGCGAGCGCCTGCGGCATGCCCATAATCGAACTTGTTGCGCTTCCGGATGAATGCGGATTGCTGACCGCGCTGGTCAGCACCTTCAGGGAGCCCTCCTGCATATTCGAACTTGCCAAATATTCAAAGGTGTAGCCGTTGGCGCTTACCGAGTCACTGATGCTGACCTCGGGCACTGCCAGCGGACTTCCCTGCTCGGACCAGGAATCGCCTGTGTCGATAAAGAATCCGTTGGCGTAGCCGCGGATCGCCGCGTCAACTGTGATCTTGGATGCCTGCCCCGTTGTGGACGAGAGTACAACGAACAGCAGTGCGGCGCTGAAGAGGGATGCATACCTGGTGATGGAAGACATAGTTTTCTCCTTTGTTTATCTACGGTTGCTAATTAATCCGACCAAAAAATACCTCACAACGGGTTAAAGGTAAACTTACAAAATAAGATCAAAATTACCTTGATCTCTGTTTATTAGTGGTTTAAAAAAGGTAAAAGTCGCGAAAAATTATAGAAATTTGATTTTTTAAGCATATTATGCTTGCGAAAGCAAATTCCTTTCCGAAGATATGGAGGCGGTAATGAAAACGAGATGGATGACGTGGATGGCGTCGGGCCTTGTTCTTTTATGTTCTTGCGGGACCTCCGACAAGGAGACGGCTGAGACACCTTCGGTCCAAAGCAGCGCCGCAGAGGTTGAAGAGATGACCCGGGAGGCCGACAAGATCGTCGAGCAGGAGATGGAAAATATGCAGAAACAGGAGGCAGCGACCTTCCCATGCAGTGTCTTCACGCAGGAGGAGATCGAGGCGCTGGCCGGCAATCCCCTGGACAAGGGGAGTTACATGTTTGAAAACCGGACCGAGGACGATCGCGTGTATAAAAGCGAGTCCTGCGCCTGGTCCGCAAAGGGGGGGCAAGGCAATGAGGTCAGCCTCCAGGTCAGTCTGGCGAAACACTTTGATTCCGGTCAGGTGGTCTGCTACCCTCCGCTTGGGGCCGAAGACGACAATCCCTGGGCGCCGAAAAAGGTTTCCGGAGTCGGTGATCAGGCCTGGTGCGCAGAACTTTGGGGACGTTGTTACCGTGCGTGCCTTTTGCTTGACAACAAAAAATAATGCACGTCCGGTAACAACGTCCCCAAAGACCCACTTTCCCTGAGAGCACTTTTAACATCATCAGAAATGAAGCACACATTAGATTGGCTTCTTCGATGTGGTACGCTTCGAGATATACAATTCAATTAGCTTATTTTTCAGTTGGTGCGACTATAGTGATTCTGATTGGTTTATGCCTCCACCAGTTTTTACGATTTAGATCAATTGAAACTCTGTTTATGGTTGTTCCTACTGCGCTATCTTTCCTTTTTTTATTGTACTTTTTCTGCTCAAGAAAAAAAGTGGAAAGGATCATTACTGAAGTGATCAACAAGAGACAACAAAAAGCTCAGGGGACAAAACCATTACCAGAGGAAGAAATCAAACTACTGGAGAATGAATACGCTAAAAAGGCGCAAAGGATACGCAAGAATTTGGCTTGGTACGATAGGGGTCCTCTCGTGTCTGCAGTTATCGTTTGGGGGACTTGTTATTGGATGTATCTTGATAAAATAAACGATTTGAACGGTATAATACCTACTTTAATTGTTTATTTGGGTTTCGTTTGTTTTATTCTCGTTGGTGCACTGTATGTAAAACATCGAATTGAAGATTCATTTCACTATCAGCGAGTCAGAGAAATAATCTATGTGCTCGAGACTGCTTATTTAGCCAAAGTACTGGATAGTGCAAATATTGATATCCTCTGGAAAACGAAGATAGGGATGCATGACAAATAAAATTACTGCCAATTCCGGAGACATACTTAATTACTTGAGAGGAGGAGTCGCTGGGGTCAGACTTTGCTAATTAGTTCTCATCCGGAAACCCCTGCTTTTCGGGCCCGGGTGGGGTGAAAAGAATCCCGATACCTGTGGGATTCCCAGAGCGTCAGAATGATATTCAGTCAACCAATGGTTAACGCGTCATTTTCAGTAGAATCCCCCTGTTTGAGAGCAGACTTGTCCTCTATACTCAGTTGCTTTCCAAACTCTGTTAAGCATGACGACGTAAACTCAAGCCTCCTGCAGCCGTGCCATGACCAGAAGATTGTACGAGAATACCGCACTCAATACATATTGCCGGAATCCGCCCCAGCCTTTCCAGGTACAACGGGAAAGACCGAAGGCCCGTTTCAAAGTCGAGATGTTCCCTTCTATACCGGCACGGAAATTCCGGAGCATCTTGTAAACCCAGTGGCTCGTGACCATATCCAGGATCGAAAGCCCCTTTCTCTTGGCGAAGGCCATGTCCTTGACCCCGTGGGTCTTTGCCCAGGCAAGGTTGTCGGCCGAGGCAAAACCACCGTCCGCCGCGACCTGACGGGGAAAGCTTCCATACTGTGTCTCGTGCCGTTTCAACAGGCTGGAGAAACGTTCCGAATCGGCCGGGTTCCCACGCTCTATGACACAGTCGAGGATCATGCCGGAGGAGCCGCCTGTCAGGAAGACCTTGTGCCCGAATTGGACTTCCCGTTTGCCTTTTACGATGATGTCGGTGTGACACTCGAAAAAGGAGACCACTTTTTCCGAGGCAGGAACCTGCTCCCCACGCAGGACCCTCCGCTCGGTCTGGTCGATCACGCGATCAAGAATACCAATAGCACTCTCCAGTTTCTCGGCCAAGCCATGGGCATAGAAGACATCGGGGAGGCTTTGACCTTCAAAGGAGGCGAGCTCGGGAATTGCAGCCAAGGCATATCCCCGGACAAGATCGGCATAGTGCAAGAGATCTTTGTAGGCCGCTTCGCGAATCTTGTTGTTCTTGGCGTTGAGAATCTTCAGGACCCTTTTTTTCGCAACCCGCCGGTGGCCGGAAAACCTATAGACAGGGGTGGGGTTCAGTCCTTTGCCTTCGATCAGCCAACGGGTGATCAGTCGGATCCCGTCATCAAGGAGGCGGGAGTCGAGAGGATAGTGAATGGGACTGTCGATGGCCGAGGAATCCATCCGGACCTTGAGGCCCTTTTCCAGTTTCTTGGAGAAGGCATAGCGCACCTGGACCTGATGGAGTGCTTCCCAGGTCGAAGAACGAAGCGATTTGATATTCTCCTGCAGGACCGATTTGCTGGGATGCTGCCCCATGGAAAGCCGGGCAAAGGACCGAAAGGAATCCGAGTCTTCCAGATGAAAGGCGAGTTCTTCATAGGTCAGGTTGCGATATTGTTTCAGGACGGCGCACCGAAGGACCTGCTCGGCAGTCATGCCGGTGCGTCCCGTATCGGTACGCTTGCGCCCGACAAGGTCTTTGTACACGAGACCAACCATCTCGGAATCCTCATCGAGGATCTTCGAGATTCCTTTCAGTTCCTTGGCCAGTTTGTTCTTGGGGATGATATCTACGAAACTCATTTGCCTGTTCATTTTCTCCCGCATTTTCGTCCTCCGGAAATAGATCTGTCCAATCATATCAAGGAGTTAACGGACACATACTATTACGGAGAACGGAAAAAATCAAGGACAAAATGCAATATTTCGCTATTTTTTCAATGAGTTAGAATTTCAGGATGAAAACTAATTAGATATTTAATCCGCTGCCTTTCCGAAGCAAAACCCCCGAGGCCAACATCCTCAAACATCCATTAAACTTCAAGCCCGACAACAAAAAAACCGCCTTCTCGTCACAACTCCCTCTCATTGAAACAAGCGACGGTTGGGTTCTCATTTCTGTTTCCTCCTGCTGAAGAACAGATGGACAGACGACGGATGACGGAAACCAAACAAAAGAAGCCAAACGACCGACGACGGATCAGAGAGACAGACGACAGATGACGAATGGCCGATGACCGAGATGCTGGGTCCGGGGCTGCCTACCCCGCGAGCTCTGTGCCCTGAACTGAGACTCCAAAATTATTTGGATGATTTCCGAGGTCTTGGAGCCGGGATACCGTATAACATCCCTTCAGCACTGATATCCTCATCAATATCCGGCCAATGCACGCTCTGACCATCTCCAATAATTTTATATTTTGCTCGCTGTCCAGGTGTCGCCTCTGATAACCGCCATGACCACGCGAGTGGAACACTAATTACTCTGCCATCTACAAGATGGGCTGTAATTGTATCATCCGTAACCTTTATATCCTTAATTCTCGGTTCCTGAAGTTTCACCGCAGTGCTCATGCCATGCCTCCATTATCTTTAAGGCCGCCATCTGAATACTGGGAATACCCCGGATTTGAGTCTTTCCATACCACTTTTCGACATTCAGAGTCAACTGGAATTTTTTCAGGTGGAATTTTTTCAGGGGAGATTATGTTGGATGGTCTGAAGGGATATGTGGGGGGCATCTTCATTTAGTAATGCGGCCATCAGCGGTCTGCTATCTGTTCGTAAGAGAGGGAAGGAAGGCTCGCTTGCTTCTTCGCATGCTCAATGGTCATTGCCACCAAGTTACCTGAGGCATCCAAGTCAATATAAATATTCTCATTTATCTCTTTGGTTTCGGCGACTTTATTATCTGAAAATTCAACCAGTGCCGTATCCGTATCAGAGAAGTATTTGATTCTCATATTTTTCCTCCTTTGAAGCCCCTATCGAAGAAGGCGTTGTGAACCGTTTCACCGTCTGGAAGCAAAATGACGCGAAGGAATTTGTTCTCTTCTTCGATCTTTTTCCATTTTCTGATTCTTCCGTCAGATTGAACCTCCGTGTGGATCGGATTCTTCATGGCCTCTTGGATCCACTCCGTTTTTATTTTGGCACGATCAGGTCTTTGCCTGATGTGAAGAAAATATTGGGTAAATTTCATTTGCCTCAACAGTGTGATTCTATCCTACATCGGTGATAACAAGGTTTTAAGAAAAAAGTGAGCCAGTTTTCAATACCAAGGCCGCACCTTCATTTATATGCATCCCTTCTATGACGAACAACCACAATTCAAAATCTTTTCTTTAACTTCCTCTAATGATTCCCGTGGTTCATTCTCACGTTCTTTCGCTCGCAGTGTGTCGTAAAAATCCCCCCATAACTCTCGATGTCTTATGAGATCTATGAGAACGGCTTTTTTCTTGCCTTCTTCATCAATTACAAACTTAACACCTTTCATTTTTGAATCTCCTCTAAACGACTGGATTCCTGCATACGCAGAAATGGCAGAATAGAACCATTGTATCTCAATCATTTCCCAAATACACAAAAGAATGATAATAAAGCTCCATTCGTAAGTCAAGGTAAATGTTCTATCAAGGATGGGCACGCTCCGGGGTCTGTAAAATCCGGGCATTGAGGCAAGAGTCTGTTCTTAATCCCTGTCGATTTCATATTCCGGATCCACGATCCCGCGCCTGACCATGATATTGTATATGCGGTTCGCGCGGCTGGCCACATATCTTGAGTTGCCGACGGGGTTGTATTTCCTTGGGTTCGGGAGCACGGCGGCCAGTCTCGCCGCCTCTTCAGGCTCGAGCCCGGATGCCGATTTCCCGTAATACCTTCTCGATGCGGCCTCAATGCCGAAGATCCCCCGGTCGCCCCATTCGGCCACGTTCAGGTAGATCTCGAGCATTCTCCTTTTTTTAAGGGCCCTTTCCATGCGCCATGTGATGATGGCCTCCCGGATCTTTCTGACCGGGTTCTTGGAAGGGGAGAGATAGAGGTTCTTTGCAAGCTGCTGGCTGATCGTGCTCCCGCCCAGCTTGAACTTCTTGGCCTTGACATCCTTCTCGATGGCCTTCTGCAGGGCCTCGTAATCAAAACCCTCGTGGCTCCAGAACTTGTCGTCTTCGGCAATGAGCACGGCCTTGATGAGATAAGGCGATACGGACTTGTAGGGTACCCATATCTGGTTGATCGTGTAATTCTTCCCCGTCTTCTTCCACTCCTTTTCGCGGTATTTCATGAAGGCTGTTTTTTTCGGGTTTTGTTTTGCGAGTTGGGACACGTCCGGGTAGACGAACTGGAAAGCGATCAGCCCGGAGAGTGCAAGAAGTGAAAAGCGAATGAACCGTTTTATGAAGGATTTTTTCTTTTTCTTTGCCATGAAGAAAAATATCACGCCGGGCGATTCCCTTGCAAGGGCAAAAGGAGGCCAAGCGGTTGACAGGGAGGCTTAATCTTGCTATCAATGGACTGAAAACCATTTCAGTATTCCTTATAACAGAAAGCCTGCCCGCGGCAAAGCGGGAAAGGAGATCCGGATGGCCGAACACTTCAACGTGGATAAGATCGCAAAATTCAGTGACAGCAAGATGACTGTTCATATCACGCACGACTCCGTGAATTTCAGGCAGCTTCTCTTTTGTTTCAAGCCCGGCCAGGACCTCCCGGTCCATTCCCATGATGTGGAATCCGAAATCATCATGGCGATCATGGACGGCGAAGGAATTGTGATTGAAGATGGCAAGGAGATCGTGGTCAGCAGAGGGGACATCCTGATCGGCAAGGTGAGCGTACCCCACGGCATCAAGGCCAAAACCGAGATGAAGGTCCTGGTGACCATCACCCCGCCGTTATAAAAGCCGCCTGCCGCGGACTTTTGGGACGCTGTTTTTTGCGCTGCAAATGGAGACTCAGTTCCTTTGGGGACAAGGTTTAGGGCAATCAATAAATTCCATCTCCCCATGAATGGGGAGATGGCAAGTGTGAGGGGTTGACCGGAAAGAGCCCCCTCATCCTAACCTTCTCCCCAAAAGGGAGAAGGAACATTGGGAGTCCCCCGGCAAAGTCGGGGGTTTACCTAAATACAATTATTGCGGATCGGGCATAGTATCCATGGCATCGCCCGGAACGGCTTTTAGCAAATCAGCATCCCGGCTATTACCCCAACAGCCTCGGATCCAACTGATATTTCTCTACACTTTTTACAGAAACTGACTTCATGTCCGGGTGGGCCGGGTTGATCAGAATGTTGAACTCATGCGCAACAACCGCGGAGGGGACTCGCAGTAAAAGCGATGAGCCTTTCAGCAGCCATGCATTCCCAATCTCTGCAAGCTGAAGCGGAGGGGGGTAGTCCCTCCAATCCGAGGGCAGGTCAGATTCCTGAATTACCTTTGGGAAAATCTTCCCTGATATTTTGATTGAAGCAATGCTTAGATCATCAGGAATTAGCGGCAAGGGCATATGAACCAGGTATTCAACCGTGGCCAGGGACCTGCTCTCAGAAGCATAAATGACATCCATGCCTTTCCCGTTCCATCGGCCGCCGTATATTCTGGCGCCTACACCAGTAAGGTCACGGATGTACCTTGTCTTTGCAATCCTATAAACGATCAAGAAAATACCCCATGTTCTATCCTGCCCAGTTCATCCAGAACCATCTCCACGCCGAATGAAGAAACGAGCAAGCTCACAGGGGTCTTGCCCCCCAATGCCTTGTTTTCGGATTCCAGCCATTTGATAAACTTTACCTTGTCCCCAAAGACCGCAGTCCCCCTTGCCGCCACCTCCGCAATTCGGAGGATCTGCTCGGATACAACCCGGTCAAAATGCTCTCCAGGCGCATACCTCTGCAACGTCCGTTCGGAAATAGGGAGAAGTTCCGTCATCCGTCCGGTTGAGATCCCCAGGTATTTTGCCAGATTCAAGAGGGCCTTCTTGGGAATGCCGGCACTCCCCAGCTCAACCATGTCCAGACGGTTCAGTATTTTCTTGCCGAGAACCTTTGCCCCGCCCAGGATATCCATAACAGCCACTGCTTCCATAAAAAATCTCCTTTTGTTTTTACCGTCATTTGTCGTAAGAATACCGTCATTTGACGTGTTTGTCAAGAAGGATTCCGATATGTTCGCATGCCTGGACAGTTTTTTGAAGTCCGCAGCAACTTTGACAAAATCCATTCAACTCTCCTCTTAAGATTAATCGCGCTTGACATTAATGGTTATTTGTATAATAGTTTAGTAGCATTTTCATTGGGAGGGAATGATCATGAAAAACACTGGATTGGGTATGGGGTGGCTTCCTGATTATCCGGATTTCAGGGATTATACGGTGGAACACGAGAATGTGAAAAGTCTTCTTGTGCCCACGGGCGTTACAAAAACCAAAAAGGGCCCTGCTCCAGCGGTGGATTTAAGGGCATGGTGCTCCCCCATCGAGGATCAAGGCTCTCTTGGTTCCTGTACGGCACATGCCGGCGCGGGCATGGTTGAGTACTATGAAAGAAGGGCGTTCAACAGGCATATTGATGCGTCCCGGCTTTTTCTTTACAAGGTCACACGAAACCTGCTCCACTGGAACGGCGACACCGGCGCGTTTTTAAGGAGCACCATGGGCGCTCTGGTCCTTTTCGGCGTTCCGCCTGAAGAATACTGGCCGTATAAGATCACGGATTTTGAGAAGGAGCCCTCGGCCTTCTGCTATGCCTTTGCGCATAACTATCAGGCCATCAAGTATTACCGGCATGATCCGCCAGGGACCAAGAACGATGTTTTGTTGAATCGCATCAAGACCTACCTCTCGGCAGGACATCCCGCTATGTTCGGTTTCACTGTTTACAGCTCCATTGACCAGACGGACCAGACCGGGAAGATCCCCTACCCGGCCAAGGGAGAGAAGATTGAAGGAGGCCATGCCATTACGGCTGTCGGGTATGATGACAAGATGAAGATCAAAAACAAGGGTCCGAATGGAGCGGAAACAAAAGGGGCGCTTCTGATACGAAATTCATGGGGAACCGGATGGGGTGATGGAGGCTATGGGTGGCTCCCGTATAAATATGTGCTTAATGGACTTGCCGAAGACTTCTGGTCTATTCTGAAAAAGGAATGGGTGGACACGGGGGTATTTAAGAGTTGATGACTTCGCAAAAAGTCATCATCCCCCCCCCCTCTGAATCTAACCCTTGGGATCCGGAGGAACACGCCCCTGTATCCGAGCCCTGGCGGGACCGGTCCTCAGTGATCGGAGGACAAACAGCAGGAGAAAGACCGCCGCCGCCATGAGGACAATAGTGGCGCCGGAGGCGGTATTGAACCGGTAGGAAACAAGGAGCCCGCCCAGGGCGGAGACAATCCCGACGATGACTGAGACCATGAGGACCGACCTGTAATGGGAAGTCACCTCGTAGGCTGCGGCGGCCGGGATGACAAGGAGCGCAGAAACCAGGATGATACCGACCACCTTCATGGAGATCACGATGGTCACCGCCATGAGCGTAAGCAGGTAATAGTAGAAGAAGGCCACCGGGACACCGCTCACCTGCGCCGACTCCTCGTCAAAACTGACATACAGAAGCTCCTTGAAAAAGTAAAAAACCGTTCCGAGCACAAACAGACCGAGGATTACTACGATCCAGAGGTCCGTTGAGGTGACGGCAAGTATATTTCCGAAGAGATAGCCGAAGAGGTCTACGGTGTACCCTTTGGAGAGCCCGATGATCACGATCCCCAGCGCCATGGCCGCTGCATAAAAGATGCCGATGGTCGTATCCTCGTGGAGCCTCCCCCTGCGGCTCACGATCCCGATCATCCAGGCGGTGAGCACGGAGAAGATAACAGCCGAAAGGGTCGGCTCGATGCCGAAGAAGATCCCGATGGCCACGCCCCCGAAGGCTGCATGCGATATGCCCACACCGATGAAGGAGAGGCGGTTGACCAGGACAAAGAAGGAAATCACGGAGCAGGTGATGCTGACCAGGATACCGGCTGCGAAGGCCTTCTGCATGAAACCGTAGGCAAGGATTTCAGTCACGATGCCCTCCGATCATTCTGTGCGGGATCCTGCCGTGCATGACCGCTTCGACCTCGGTCCCGTAGAGTTTCTTGAACACCTCACTCTTCAGGATCTCCTCGGGCCTTCCGTGGAGATGCAATGTCCTGTTCAGACAGGCCACGGCATCGCAGTAGATGGGGACCACGCCGACATCGTGGGTGGCCATAATCACGGTCAGGGCGTATTCCTTGCGGAGCTGCTGCAGGAGGCGGTAGAAGCTGTCCTGGGCGGCCACGTCGACAGCGGCCACGGGCTCGTCCAGGATCAGGACCCTGGGTTCTGCGCTGAGCGCACGCGCAATAAAGACTCGCTGTTTCTCTCCTCCGGAGAGGCTCCCGATCTGCTGATCGGCCAGATGAAGCATCCCCACTTTTTCAAGACACGCCATGGCCGTGTCGCGGTCATGTTTTTTCGGACGGTGCCCGATCCCGATCTTTCCGTACCTTCCCATGATCACCGTATCCAGTACCGAGACCGGAAAACGCCTGTCAATGTTGACCTGCTGCGGCACATATCCCATGATCCAGGACCGGCTTTCCCCTGTGCCCAGAGGGGCACCCTTGATCATGACCTCTCCCCTGTCCGGACGGATGAGGCCAAGGATCGCCCTCAAGAGCGTGGTCTTGCCCCCGCCGTTGGGCCCGATCAGTCCGGTGAAGGACTGCTCCTCAACCTTGAGGTTCACCCCTTGGAGCACCGGATACCCGTTGATCTGGACGTCAAGGTCCCGGGTCTCCACCATAACCTGCCGGTTCGTTCCCATTAAAAAAACCCTCTCTTTCGTGTTGAAGTCGAAACCACACAGAAATACGAAAGAACCAATAATCCTCCAATCACGATCCGCCAAACGCCTGCTGCATGATTGCAAGGTTATAGCGCATTAGTTTGAGATAGGTGGAACGGTCCTCGTGTTCAGGTGATCCGATCGGGTCCAGCAGAAAGACCCTGCCGCCGACCTCGGAGGCAACCACATAAGCCGTCTTGGGGTTCAACTGCGGTTCGGCAAATATCACCTTCGCGCCTGACTGCATGACACCCTGCACGATCTTCATGAGTTCGCCGGGCGCCGGCTCCCTTCCCGGCGACGTCTCGATCACACCGGCTTCGACCAGGCCGTACCGTTTTGCAAAGTAGGTCCAGGAGGGGTGGAAGGCGATGAAAGCGTTGTGCCTGAAGTTCCTGACCCGGTCCCTGATCTCAAGATCCAGGGCCTTGAGCTCGCCCAGGTAGGCCTGGGTATTTTTTTCATATTCGGCCCGGTGCGCCGGGTCGATCTGCACAAGGGCCTCCTGGATTCTCTTCACCTGCTCCATGGCCAGGACCGGGTCCAGCCATACATGAGGATTCCCGGCCGCATGCCCGTGGCCGGTTTCGGTCTCCTGGATGACCTCCATTCCTTTGGACGTATCGACCTCGACAAGGTCTTTGCCGGCACCCGCATGGGCCAGGCCCCCGGCCCAGAACTCAAATCCGAGGCCGATCTTGACAAAGAGTCTGGCATCCTGCAGCCGGGCAAGGTCTCTGGGCGCAGGGGAATAGACATGAGGGCTTGCAGCCGGTGGGAGAAGGGTCAGGACCTCCACCCTCTCCCCGCCCACATTGCGGACGAAATCCGAGAGGGGAAAGATGCTGGCCACCACCTTGATCCGGTCATGGGGCACGGAGGTCCTCGCGGGTTCCTCACATCCAACCAGGCAGAGGGAGATCAGCGCCAGGCAGTAAAACATGGATCGGATATTCAGACCTCTCGTCATGACTGTCTGTCCCCGGACGTACCTGACAAAAAAATAAAAAAGGAGTGGTAAATTGAT
>CAKKPE010000031.1 GCA_919901565.1 bacterium | reverse complement strand
AGTGTCAGGATTCTTTTCTTCTGTAATTTTGTACAAATCTTTTAAGTTTGTTGAATAAAAAATCATCTTGTAAATTTCCCAGACAATAAAAACCAAAACGGATGAAATCATTAAAGCTCCGGAAAGTGACATCCAAAAAGGTGATAACTTTTCATACAATTTCCCCCAAACGGCAAAGAACGAAGCGTACCCCACTATCATAATGAGATTTGCATTCGTTCTGGCTTTGTCATAAGACGCAGACATAACTCTAATCAAGATTTCAACAGTTTCATCTCGTTGCTGTTGAAGTGCGTCAAGGTGCTGTTTCTCTGCCATTTGAGCTACCATTTTTTGGAGATCTTCCATCTTGTTATCTCCGTGGCATAACAATATATCTACAGTCTGTATAAGACGGTAAACACAGACTGTTTCCTTCTGTATAAACAAAAAGGGCATTTCCATTCTGGAATGATGTTTTCATTAAGGTTCAACAAGTTGCCCTCCACGACCACCTGACAAAGGCCGGTTTATACAGACTGTATATATCGGCTCAGAGCCCGAAGGTCTCCGAGACCCTCATCTTCACACATAGATCAAACTCCAATCCCTGCAACAAAAAAACCGCCTTCTCGTCTCAATCCCCTCTCATTACAACAAGCGGCGGTTGGGTTCTCTTTTCTGTTTCCTCCTCCTGAAGAACAGATGGACAGACGACAGAGAGCAGACGACAAAGAACAGACGACAGACGACGGATGACCGAGATGTCAGGGCCGGGGCTCCTACCACGCGAGCTCTGTGCCCTAAATTGCGACTCCAAAATTATTTGGATGATTTCCGGGGTCTTGGAGCAGGGATACCGTTTATTCGGGCGGCGGCAATGCCCGGCATTCAAGAAAAATGCGCGCCTTGCAGCGGAGACAGATATCCCGGTCCAGCCTATGAAATATCTCGGTCACGGCCTTTTTCTTTGACGTAAAGAAATTCTCTGTGCCGATTTCGATTAAACATTCACCCCGCCTGAAGGGCTCGCAGACTGCTTCCTTGATATCATAAAAATACAAGCCTCCCCCTTGATCTCGCCGCTCCCTGGCCAGATGAGCCAGAAACTCGGCCCCTGCCATATCGATGAAGTTGATCCCGGAAGCCACGATCAAAAGATGGATCTGCCCCGGATTATGGCGATGGATGTCCCGCAGATTCTCCTGGACAGAATGGATGGCGCCGAAAAAGAGCGAGCCGTCAATACGTACGATTTTTAATTGCGGGCACTCAGGCAGAGAGGGATCGGTGGCGAATGGGCGCATGGGGTGACCGGAATCAGGAACCCGGCTGAGAACGCGGGGATGGGAGGTCCGGTTCAGATAGAGGATAAGGGACAGCAGTACCCCCAGGAAAATGGCAAACTCCAGTTCCAGGAAAAGAGTGGCAAGGAACGTCGTTCCCAGGATGACACTCTCGGGCCGGCTGGTTTTGAGAGTCCGCCGAATTTGATGGAAATCGATCAACCCCCATGCGACCAGAAAGAGGATCCCGGCCATGGCCGCATTGGGCAGATAGACCGCCAATGGGGCTACGAGCACGACGATTATCATCAGCAGAGCACCTGCGAATATGGCAGCGAGCGGCGTTTTGGCCCCGGCCTGATAGTTCAGAGCGCTCCGGTTGAACGATCCGGTCGCAACGTAGCCGGAGAAGAAACTTCCAGCAATATTGGATAGCCCTTGCCCGATAAATTCCTGATTGCCATCTATGTCCTGGCCCGTTCTTATGGCCAGGGACCTTGCGATGGAGACCGCTTCGGTGAGGGCAAAGAGGGTTACGGCCATAGCCGCCGGAGCCAGGATCCTGATATTCTGCAGCGTCAGATCAGGGGCCGATAACGGCGGCAGCACGTCCGGCAGGGAGCCGACCATGGGTATTTTTGTTACCTCCGGGCCCAGGAGGTTGGAAAGCAGCCAGCCGGCCAAACTGCCGACCAGCATGGAGACAATCATGTAAGGAAGTCCCGGCCGGTAGCGGAGGACAAGCAATCCTGCAATCATCGTCACCAGTCCCACGGCTGTAACAGAGGGGTTGATATCGGCCCAGTGAGCAACCACGGCCTGAATCGTCTGATGGAAATCCCCTCCAGGCGGGAGAGACAAACCCAGAAAATGTTTCAACTGGCTGGAGGCAATGAGTATTGCGGCCCCGGCCGTAAAGCCTGTCACTACCGAATGGGAGATGAAATTGACCAAACCGCCCAAACGCGCGAGCCCCATGGCCAGCTCGATCATTCCTACCATGATGGTGAGAGTCAGAGCAAGCTGGACGTACTGGTCACTCCCCGGCGCTGCATGTGCGCTCAGGGTTGAGAAGAGCACAAGGGAAGCGGCGGTGGTGGGGCCGGAGACCAGATGCCAGGAAGAACCGAACAGCGCGGCAACGATGGCCGGCACCATGCCGGCATAAAGGCCGTACGCCGGAGGCATCCCGGCGATCACCGCGAAAGCAACACCCTGGGGCAAGGCAACAATAGCGCCGGTAAGGCCTGCAACAAGGTCATCTTGAAAAGAGAGGCGTGTGACCCTTGGCCACCATTTCAGGAAGGGGAGTAGCACAGACCGCCATTCCTGGCGGCTCGTCTCCCGGTCTATTTTGTCCATGGATTCAGACTCCTCCGTGCCTTTTCTTTTCTGCGGCCGCAAGTCTCCCGCCGATCTCTTTATCGATGCCCACCCACCCGCCGTTTCCGGTAATCATGACCGCTACCTTGTTCCACTCCGATCCTTCCGGCCGGACTTTGACCAGCGGAAGGTCTTTGACTTCCGCTGCCTTCGCGCGTTTCACCGGGGCCGGTTCTTTGACCAGTTTCATGAATGATTCCCTGAACTGGGGCATCCAGTTCCTGGGCACCGAAAAGCCGTGACCGGCTTTGGGAAGCTTTTTCTCCTTCAGATTTCTCTTTGCCACGTCCCGTATTCTTCGTGCGCTGCCCCGTTGCGGTCACTTATTATAGGACAAAAAATCCGGTTGTCAAGATCTTGGGGAACTGATCGGCCAGGTGCGCGTGCCCCACGAGATCAAGGCCAAAACCGAAAGGTGAAGGGGCAAAGTCATCCAAATCCATTGAAATTATCATGAAACTCATTATTCAGATTTGTTATGGGGTTATAAGATTTATATATTCGCGATTGAATATTTATTTCCTTGACAAGTATTGGCTGAATTGATAGCTTAAAAAACTCCGGGATTGGGGTTAATAAAACAGCGTTTTACTGATAATCGTCCTGCATGAATGAGCCAAAGGCGATATCTTGTCGGCATACCGGAGAGGTCTATCGTTAGAATCGTTTCGAGAAAATTTCGCATTCAGAAACCATGGATCTGCTGGATAGGGTCAGCCCCCCGGATGGATAACCATCTGCCATAGGTGAGCGGGATGATGGATAAGGTGAAGATCGCAAAAGGGGTAAGGCTGATTCTCGAAGGGGTGGGAGAGGATCCGGACCGTCCCGGGTTGAAGGATACACCGAGGCGGGTGGCTGAGCTGTACGAAGAGATCTTGGAAGGGCTTACGGCCGATCTTTCCGAGATCATCCGACCCATCGACGGTGAGGCGCACAAGGAGATGGTGATGATCAAGGATATCCCGTTTTATTCGATCTGTGAGCACCATCTTCTCCCATTTTACGGCAAGGCCCATATCGCCTATATCCCCGGAGAGGGGAAGATCGTGGGTTTTTCGGCCCTGGCCCGGGCGCTTGAGCTCCTGGCCAGGAGGCTTCAGATGCAGGAGAGGCTGACCACCCAGCTTGCGGATCTGATTGTGGAGAGCCTGGAACCCAGAGGGGCCATGGTGGTGATTGAGGCGGAACAGCTTTGTGTCTCCATGAGGGGGGTGAAGAAGGCCGGGGCAAAGACCGTGACCTCGGCGGTCCGAGGAATCTTTGAGGCCAATGAACGGACCAGGGTGGAAATGCTGGAGCTGATGAAGAGCGGTAATCTATAAGAGGAAGCAAACCCAGTTAGAGAACATTGTGTTCCCTAACAACAGGTGATGGTGGTTTTCTATCGCCATCTTCAAGGGATGTTGTACACTCCGTTTGAGATACGGTTTTTCTAACGGGGCAAAGGAGCAGCTACTTATGATCGTACAAGAGACAAAATCCAAAGAACTCATTCTTGAAATGCTCAAGGGGATGAAAAAAATCTTCCTCGTCGGATGCGGGGACTGCGCCATGGTCTGCGAAGCCGGGGGGGACAACGATCTGAACAATCTGAAAGAGATGCTGGCATCCGATGGGATCGAAGTGACGGGGATGATGGTTCCTGACACGAGCTGTCACATCCCCGATATGAAAACCCATTTGAAAAAGCACGCCAAGGAGATCGAGGAAGCGGACTGCATCGGCGTCATGGCCTGCGGCGCCGGCGTTCAGTCCGTGGGTACGGTCTATGAAGAGAAGATTGTATTACCGTTGAACAATTCCCTTTTCCTGGGTAATACGGAGCGGTTTGGCCAGCATGTGGAGTTCTGCTCCGCCTGCGGCGAATGCCGCATCGACAAGTTCGGGGCCATCTGTCCGATCACACGTTGCTACAAGGGGATACTGAACGGGCCCTGCGGCGGCGTGAACAACGGGATGTGCGAGATCGGGAACGACACACCCTGCGCCTGGGTCCTAGCCTATGAGCGGCTCGAAAAGCAGAACCGGCTGGATAACTTGAAAGAACCATTGAAGGCCAAGAAGTGGTCGGCCCATCTGAAGCCGATGACACACCTGAACCCCACGAATAAGAAAAAGATGGAAGAGAAAGAGGCCAAACGCAAGGCCCAGGAAGAGAAAAAGGCGAAATAAACTTTAAAGGAGGAGATCCATTGGCCAAGAAGAAAACTGTCAGAGCGGCCTTCGAAGCGGGTGAATTTGTCGTGACCGGTGAATGCGGCCCCCCAAAAGGCACGGACATCAAGGAGATGCTTCATCATGCCGAGGGCATGCTCGGCTATGTAAACGGTATCAACGTCACCGACAATCAGAGTTCGGTCATGCGGATCGGGTCCCTTCCTGTCTGCAAGCTCCTGGTCGACATGGGACACGATCCGGTTTTCCAAATTACGGGCCGTGACCGGAACCGCCTGGCCATCCAAAGCGATCTCCTGGGCGCACATATCCTCGGCATCCGGAACGTCCTCTGCCTGACCGGCGACGGTGTTCAGGCCGGGGACCACAAGGACGCCAAACCGGTTTTCGATCTGGAGTCTGTGCAGATTCTTCAGGCCGTGGAGGCGCTGAATAACGGAAAGGACATGGCGGGCAATGACCTGAAAGGCGCCACATCATTGTTTCCCGGAGCGGTGGTCACACCCGAATCCAAACCCATCAAACCTCAACTCATGAAGTTTGAGAAGAAGATTCAGGCCGGGGCAAAATTCTTTCAGACCCAGGCGGTCTATGATGTCGAGAACTTTCTTGATTTCATGAAGTTCGCACGGCAGTTCAATACCAAGATCATGGCCGGGCTGGTGCTTCTCACCTCTGCCGGGATGGCCAATTACATGAACAAGTTTGTGCCCGGCGTTTCCGTGCCCCAGCACCTGATCGACCGGATGAAGGCAGCCGGAAAGGAAAAGGCCGTCGATACCGGGATCGACATCATGTGCGAATTCATCAAGGCGACCAGGGATCAGTGCGACGGCGTGCATATTATGGCCATCGGCAAGGAGCATCTGGTGCCGGAGATCGTTAAGCGGGCAGGGCTGGCATAGATAAACGTTCAAACCGTTCAAAGGGTTTAAACCGTTTAAACGTCTTGAACTGCTTGAACTGTTTGAACGGCTTGAACCACTTGAACTGTTTGAACTGTTTGAACTGTTTGAACTGTTTGAACTGTTTGAACGGCTTGAACCACTTGAACGGTTTGAACGGGTGCGATCAATAATAAAAAGAGAAGTGACTGCACGATGGCTTTTGTTCGAATTAAATGAGCAGACAGGATCATGGCGAGAATCACCATCACGGATCTCAAGAAGAAGAAGGCCGAGGGGAAGAAGATCACCATGCTGACGGCCTATGACTTCCCGTTTGCCGCTCTGGTGGACAAGGCCGGGATCGACATGATCCTGGTCGGTGACTCCCTGGGTGTGGTGGTGCAGGGCAAAGAGAACACCCTGCCCGTAACCATGGACCAGATGGTCTACCATACGGAGATGGTCACCCGGGCGGCCCAGCATGCGTTTGTGGTGGGGGACATGCCGTTCATGTCCTACCAGGTGAGCCGTGAAGAAGCGGTTTTCAATGCGGGCCGATTTCTCAAGGAGGCAGGGGCTCAGGCCGTGAAACTTGAAGGAGGTGTTTCGGTCCGGAAGACCATTGAGGCCATTGCAGCCGCGGACATACCGGTCATGGCCCATATCGGGCTGACCCCTCAGTCCGTGCACAAGATGGGCGGGTTCAAGGTCCAGAAAGAGATGGACCGGCTCTTGAAAGATGCAGTATCAGTGGAAGAGGCCGGGGCTTTTTCCATGGTACTGGAGGGTATCCCCGGCGATATTGCAGAAAAGATCACCCGGGAGGTTTCCAACCCGACTATCGGGATCGGCGCAGGGGTCCACTGTGACGGACAGGTCCTGGTATTGTACGATCTGTTAGGGCTGTTCGACCGCTTTGTGCCAAAGTTTATCAAGCGGTATGCCCATCTCGGAGAGGAAGCCTTGTCAGCCATCCGGCAGTACAAGGAGGAAGTGGAAAAGGGGGAGTTTCCCGGAGAGGAACATACGTTTAAATGATTCCGCCGCAAATACCACATCTGCGGCGTTTTCGAGGAAAACATGGCCCAATCCAGATTGCATGTTGAGTTGCTGCGGTATACGCCACGGCCCGAAGAGGTCGTGGCCATGGGCGCCAAGCTCTGCTATTCCCCGGCGGACATCAATGATCTGAAACAGGGGATCGAGAGCAAGGACCAGGCGGGGTTTGTGGACAAGCTCGTTGCCATGGGGCATATGTCCCCTGTGGAGCATGTCTCTTTCACCTTCGGGGTGGAGGGGATATCCAGGGCCTGCTCCCACCAGATCGTGCGTCATCGGGTGGCCTCTTATTCACAGCAGAGCCAGCGGTATGTGGGCGAGCAGACGGATAAACATCAAGGCAAGGTTTTTGACTATGTGATTCCTCCGACCGTGGCGGATGCGGGCAAGGCCCCATGGTTCGAAGAGAAGATGCAGATCATCCAGGGCTGGTACGACGAACTTAACGCCGCTCTCGGGAACAGGGGGGAGAAGTCGCAGGAGGATGCCCGGTTCATCCTGCCCAATGCAGCTGAGACCAAGATCATCATCACCATGAATGCCCGGGAGCTTCTCCATTTTTTCCGCGTCCGGTGCTGCAACCGGGCCCAGTGGGAGATCCGGGCTATGGCCGATGAGATGCTGAGGAAGGTCAAGGCGGTGGCGCCCATGCTCTTCAAGGAGGCCGGCCCGGGGTGCCTCAAGGGGAAATGTCCCGAAGGCAAGATGACCTGCGGCAAGACCGAAGAGGTTCGGGAGAAGTTTCGGAACATGTAACCATAGGCTGGAAGGTGATTACCTATAGTTCTTCTTCCAAGGGTTAGGTACTCGCATAAGGGTTCAAGGGGCCAAGGATTCAAGGGGTCGAGTGAAAGGATGGAAACAAAACAGTCAAGGGAGAAGAGAGGGATGCCAGGAGTCAAGTGAAATATTCCAACACGAGGAAGATCATCACGCAATATACACTGGAACCCTTGAACCCTCGAATCCTTGACCCCTTCGATCTTTGATCACGAAATGCGAGACCGACTCCCAGGATTCCGGTCCTCACGCTGAGTCGGAATCGGAGAAGTAATGTCATTTAACATTGCCTTATCCGGGAAAGGCGGTGTCGGCAAAACCAGTCTGGCGGGCCTTCTGATCCGGTATCTGATCCGTCATGGGAAGAGCCCGATTATGGTTGTCGATGCCGATGCCAATGCCAACCTCAACGAGGTCCTGGGCGTAAAAGTGGAAAACACCATCGGCGAACTCAGGGAAGGGCTCCTGGGGCGTGCCGGTCAGCAGCCGGGCGGTATGTCCAAGGATGCGTATTTCGAGATGATGCTCCACCAGGTGGTCGCGGAGCATGAAGGATTTGATCTTCTGGTCATGGGCCGGCCCGAAGGGCCTGGCTGTTATTGTTTTGTCAACAACCTCATCCGGAAATATTCGGATGAGCTGTCTGACAAGTATCCCTATATCGTGACGGACAACGAGGCGGGCCTGGAACATATAAGCCGAAGGACCACGCAGAATACGGATCTTCTCCTGGTCGTAAGCGACCCGTCCCAGCGGGGGATCAAGACCGCAAAGCGGGTCCTGGACCTGGTTGATGAGATCAAGCTCAATATCAAGAGGACGGCCCTGATCGTCAACCGGGTGGTGGGAGAGCTTGATCCTGCTTTGTCGGATCTGATTGAACAGGAAGGGATGAAGCTCGCCGGCTGGGTGCCGGCCGATGAAAACATCACGGGATACGATCTCAGGGGAGAGCCGGTATTTCATTTGCCGGACGACTCCCGGGCCGTGATCGCCTTTGAAAAAATTCTGGATGGTTTGGAGATTGCCTGAAGGTTTTCTCGAGTGCTTATGATTTTCTTCGTGTCTTTGTGGCGGGTTGGTTCCGGCTTGTCCGGGTTAGGAAGCAACCATGAAGAAGTCCAGGGTTGCCATTATCGGGGCCGGCGTTGTGGGAACGGCGATCGGTACGCTCCTTAATCAGGAAGGATTCGAGATTGCTGCCGTGGCGTCACGGAGCATGGACTCGGCTGAGACCGCTGCCCGGTATATCGGTGCAGGGACCGCCTCCACCAATTTGGTGAAGGCGGCCAAGCAGGGCGAACTGATCTTCATTACGACACCGGACGGGGCCATCGCTTCGGTCTGTGATAAGATCGCAGCGAAAAAAGGGTTCTCCGATGGGAGCACCGTGATTCACTGCTGCGGTGCCCATTCAGCGGAGATCCTTGCTTCGGCAAGGCGCTGCGGGGCGCGGATCCTTTCGATCCACCCCCTGCAGACCATGGCGGACACGGACCAGGCCGTGGCGAACCTTCCCGGTTCCTTCTTCGCACTGGACGGCGACGAAGAGGCCATCCAGACCGGCAAGGAGATCATCCGGGCACTGGGCGGGTCGGTCATGGTGATTCCATCCGAGGGGAAGATGCTCTACCATGCCGCAGCGGTGGTGGCGTGCAATTATTTTGTGGCCCTGGTGTTTCAGGCGCTCAGGATGTTTGAGAAAGTGGGCATTCCGGGTGATTCCGGGTTGTCTGCGCTCATGCCCCTGATCAAAGGGACGGTCGGGAACTTGGAGAAGACGGGGATACCCAGGGCGCTGACCGGACCGATCTCACGTGGGGATATCAAGACCATCGAAGGGCATCTCGAGGCCTTCGACCGGCTGATGCCCGAAGGAAAAAGAATCTACTGCGAAGTCGGGAGGGTCGCTGCCGACGTGGCCGAGGCAAAGGGAAGTATCGACGCAAAGACCAAAGGGAGACTTTTGGCATTGTTGGATCTTAATAACAAGAGAAAAATATCATGAGTTCAAAGGGTTCAAACAGTTCAAACAATTTGAACTGCTTAAACGGTTTGAACGGCTTGAACTGTTAATGATTGAATGAGGAGGCTAAAACATATGTTACTTATCGGTGAACGCATCAACGTTATTACCAAGGTGCAGAGGGAGGCCATGAAGAACCGGGACCCGAAACCGATCCAGGAGATGGCCGTAAAGCAGGTCAAGGCCGGTGCCAATATGCTCGATATCAACATCGGTCCTGCCGAGGACGACGGGCCCGAGCTCATGGACTGGATTGTGAAAACGATTCAGGAGGTAGCGCAGGTTCCCCTGTGCCTGGATACCACGAACCTGGCAGCCATCAAGGCGGGCCTCAAGGCCCACAACAACCAGTGGGGCCGAGCGGTGATCAACTCCACTTCCGGCGAGACGGTCCGGCTGAACACGTTTATGCCTGTGGCCGCCGAATTCCAGTGCGACATCATCGGGCTCTGCCTTTCGGGGTCCGGGCTTCCAGCCGATGCCAACGATCGCTGTGCCATTGCCGTGGATATCATGACCAAGGCCGATGAGGTGGGGCTTCCCCTGGACCATATCTATCTGGACCCTCTGGTCCTGATGCTGAACGGGAACCAGGAGCATGCCCAGCACTGCATCCATGCCGTGGAGATGTTCCAGACTCTGAACGATCCGCCCATGAAGTCAGTGGTGGGGCTTTCGAATATCGCCAATACCGCTCCGGCCTCCATGAAGGGGATCCTGACAGCGGTCTTCTTCCAGATGCTCAGGGACGCGGGCCTGACCGCCGCCATCATTGATACCCTGGAAAAGGACTTTATGGAAGTGGTGCAAACCCGGAACCCCAAAATGGTCTACCGTTCCGACCACGTGGAAAAAACCGAAAGGGTCATTCGGGGGGAGATCATGTACGCGCATTCGTTTCTTGAGGTGTAATCGAGATTTATAATTTTTTCGAGAATCCTAATGGTTGCAGATATTCCGAGAGGAGCTTTTAAATCCTAAATTCGAAATCCTAAATTCTAAACAATGACCGAAACTCAAATGACCGAAATTCAAAACGCAGTGCTTTCATCCGTCTTTGTTGTTTAAAATATTTGAGATTTGAATTTTGAATTTATTTAGGATTTAGATATTAGGATTTAGAATTTAATCTTTATGTAGAGGAGAAAAAAATGGCTGTTGAGATTCTAAAAGAGAAATATACAGGGAAGGTGAATACCGTTACCATCGGGACCGGTGACAAGGCCATGACCGTAGGCGGAGCGACCGCTCTTCCCTTTCATTCCTTTGAAGGAGAGGCCGGGAACCGTCCTATGATCGCCTACGAGATTCTGGATATGCCGCCCGAGGATTCCCCCGCTGCCCAGAAAGAAGCATGGGATGCGCATTGGGGAGATCCGGCCCAGTGGGCCAGGTACTGTCAGAATGAGCTCTCTGCAAAGGCCGTGGCCTTGCGGTTGGTAAGCACGGACCCGGACGGCAAGAACGCCGGTCCCGAAGACGCGGCCGAGACCGTGAAGAAGGTCCTGGCCGCCATTGATATTCCGCTGATCATACTCGGCTGTTTCAAGGAGGCCAAGGACGGTCAGGTGCTGAAAGCGGCGGCCGATGCGGCCAGAGGCCGCAACTGCCTGATCGGCAAGGCCCAGGAGGAGAACTACAAGACCATCGCCGCAGCTGCGATCTCAAACGGCCATAAGCTGATCGCTTTCTCCAACCTGGACTTCAATCTGTCCAAGCAGATCAACATCCTTCTGACCCAGACGGGTTTCAACATCAACGATATTGTGATCGATCCCACGGCCAGCGCCCTCGGGTATGGTCTGGAATACACCTATTCCGTGATCGAGAGGATCAGGGCCGCCGGCCTGGTCCAGAACGATGCAATGATGCAGCCGCCCATGCTTCTGGATCTGGCATCCGTAGTCTGGAAGGTTAAAGAGGTGAAGGCCGGAGAGGACCAGCTGCCGGAGTGGGGGAATGTCAGTGAGCGCGGAACGCACTGGGAGGCTTCCACGGCTGTCAGCATGCTCACGGCCGGAGCCGAGATCCTGGTCATGTCTTCACCCAAGGCGGTGCAGGCCGTGGAGAAGACCCTGGATCAGCTGATGAAATAGTGTTTTGAGAGAGGTTGTTCATTTTGAACTCAAAAATAAAAAATCAAAATGTAAAATGACAAATTAAAAATAAAAATTAAGCGTCGGACGGCAAGAGATAATTTTTACATTTTGATCTGTAATTTTGATCTTTGATCTTTGATTTTTAAATTGAATTGATAGGAGAAAACAATGGCCCTGACCGGTATCGAGATTTTCAAACACCTGCCCAAGACCAACTGCAAGGACTGCGGATACCCGACCTGCCTGGCCTTTGCCATGAAGCTTGCGGCCAAGCAGGCCTCGCTGGACGCCTGCCCCCATGCATCGGAAGAGGCCAAGGCGTTTCTGGGTGCGGCCTCGGCGCCTCCTGTGCGCAAGGTTGTGATCGGAGCCGGGGACGCGGCCTGGCCCCTCGGGGAGGAGACCGTCCTCTTCCGGCATGAAAAGAAATTCGTCAATCCCTGTGCATACGCCATCAAGATCTCGGACAACGACCCGGAGCTTGCGGCCAAGGTCAAGCAGATTGCGGACTTCAAGGTAGATCGGGTGGGTGTGCACTACGGTGCGAACATGGTGGCGGTCCATGACAGCTCCGGAGACGGGGCGGCCTTTTCGGCAGCCGTGAAAAAGGTTGCGGATGCGGCACCCCGCCTGGGGATCATCCTCATGAGCCGGGACGCACAAAGGATCGGGGCGGCGCTTTCCGCATGCGAAGGGAAAAAACCGCTAATCTACGGAGCGGCCAAAGAGACTCTGGACCAGATCCTCCCCGTGGTCAAGGGCAAGGCATCCCTGGTCCTGAGCGCCGGGGACCTGGACGAACTCTCGGCCATGGCCGAAAAAGCCGCCGGATCGGGTGTGGAAGACCTGATCCTGGACCCCATGCCGGGGAATGCCAGGGAGGCCCTGGAGAGATTCACGATTATGCGGCGCCTTGCCGTCAAGAAGAACTACAAACCTTTCGGGTATCCTCTTTTCATGAACGCCGTGCATGAGGATGCACAGGTCGAGGGGGCGCTGGCCACTCTCGGGACCATGAAATACGCCTCGGTCATCGTTCTCGGGGCGCTCCGTTCCTGGGAGATGCTGGGCCTTCTGACCAGCAGGCTCAACATCTATACGGATCCGCAGAAGCCCATGCAGGTCGACCAGAAGATCTATGAAATGGGCACGGTCAACGGGGACTCGCCCTTGATTGTCACTACGAACTTTGCCCTTACCTATTTTATCGTGGCGGGTGAGATCGAGAACAGCAAGGTGCCGACCCGGCTTGCGGTCCAGGATGTGGAAGGGCTGTCGGTGCTGACGGCCTGGGCCGCCGGCAAATTTACGGCCGGGAAAATTGCCGAGTTCATCAAGGAATCCGGTGTTGAGAAGCAGCTCACGAGAAAGGAAGTCATTCTTCCCGGCTATGTCGCGGTCCTCTCCGGAGCCCTCGAGGACAAGCTGGGCGGGGAATGGAAGGTCGTGGTCGGCCCCCGTGAAGCCAATCAGATTCCGCAATTCCTGAAAGCACGGGCAAAGGGATAAAAACCCGCTGCTTCGTTTGCGCGATTCCTTGAGGATCGGGTAAAATTAAAAGCATAACTGTGTATCTGTTGTCCGGGAAGGTTTGAGTTTTATAAAGCGTTTAAGAATCAGGTGTCCTTTTAGTTTTGGAATCATGCCTTAGGAGGTTTTGATTATGTCGAAGATTATTGCCTCAGCGGCCATTAGCGCCTCTCATGACATCATGGAGAGCGTGGAGAAAATGCTGGAGGAAGTGATTGCAGAGAAAGGGAGCGACTTTGCATTCGAGTTTCCGGATACGGCCTACTACCTCCCCCATATATATTGTCTGACCGGTTTTGCCTGCAAGACACTGGGGGATATGAAACAGGCCCTGAACGAAAAGGCCAAACCCCTCCTGAAGCCCATTCCCGACGAAAAGGTCTACAAGCCCTATCTGGGCGAGGCCCTGGACGCGGGCATGGCCACCCTCTTTGCCCAGGAGATTCTCATGGCCCTCCGTTACATCAATGGACTTGAGCCGGTGACCGATCCGGAGATGAATCTGACCTACAACGGATTCATCGGCGACTCCATTCTCAGGGACCTTGGTTTCCAACTGGTGGACGGCTCCATGCCCGGTTACGTGGTCATCCTCGGCGCCGCGGAAAGCGACGAGCGGGCGGAAAAGATCGTGCGGGACCTGCAGCAGAAAAACATTCTGATCTTCCTGGCCGGGAACGTAAAAGGCGAAAGCGTGACCAAACAGCTTCACCGGAGAGGCGTGGAAATGGGCTGGCCCACCCGTATCGTTCCCCTGGGGCCCGATACCGAACATACGATCTATGCCCTGCACTGGGCGGCCCGGGCCGGGCTCACCTTCGGCGGTCTCAAGGCCGGGGATTTTACCATGAACCTGAAATACTCCCTGAACCGCGTCTTCGCCTTTGCCATTGCCCTCGGGGAAATGGACGAGATGAAGTGGGCCACAGGAGCCGGCGCCATCAACCAGGGGTTCCCTGCGGTTTGCGACACCAATGTTCCGGAGATCCGGCCGAGAGGCGTGTGCACCTACGAGCATGTGGTCCGGGAACTGGATCAGGATAAGATCGTCCAGACGGCCATCGAGATCCGGGGCCTCAAGATCATCGTGCAGAAGCCGCCGGTCTCTGTGGCCTACGGGCCGGCCTTCGAAGGGGAGCGGATCCGCAAAGAGGATACCCTGTTTGAATTCGGCGGGAACAAATCCCCGGCCTTCGAGCTGGTGAGAATGTTGAACCTGGATCAGGTGGAAGACGGCAAGGTTGAAATCATCGGCGCCGAGAACGTGGACAAATACGAGAAGGGCGGTGTGGTTCCCCTCGGTGTGGTGGTCGAGGTCGCCGGCCGGAAGATGCAGAAGGATTTCGAGCCGGTCCTGGAGCGCAAGATGCACGACTTTGTGAACATGGCCCAGGGGGTCTGGCATATGGGACAGCGGGATATCTGCTGGTCCCGTATCAGCAAAAGCGCCTTCAGCGAGGGTTTCCGGATCGAGCACTTCGGAGAGATCCATGTGGCCATGATGAAATCCAAGTTTCCGGCCATTGTGGACAAGGTCCAGGTGAAGATCTACACGGATGAGAAAAAGGTGGTGGCGCTCAGGGAAGACGCGCGGAAGATCTACCACGAGCGGGACATCCGTGTCGCCAACATGACCGACGAGTCCGTGGACACCTTTTATTCCTGCCTGCTCTGCCAGTCCTTCGCGCCCAACCATGTCTGCGTGGTCTCACCCGAGAGGCTCGGCCTCTGCGGCGCAGTCAACTGGATGGACGCCAAGGCCGCCTTTGAGATCAACCCCACGGGCGGGAACCAGCCCGTGAAGAAGGAGGAGACCCTCGATGCGGTGAAAGGTCGCTGGAAGGGCGTGGAAGAATATGTGCAGAAGGAATCCCACGGCGCGCTGGAGGGGTTCTCGGCCTATTCCCTGATGGATGCCCCCATGACCTCCTGCGGATGCTTCGAGGCCATTGTGGCCGTAGTCCCTGAGGCCAACGGGATCATGATCGTGGACAGAGGGTATCCGGGAATGACGCCGATCGGGATGAAGTTCTCCACCCTGGCGGGTACCGTGGGCGGAGGGACCCAGACGCCCGGATTTACGGGGATCGGAAAGTATTTTATTACGAGCAAGAAGTTCCTGACAGCGGACGGAGGGTTCAAGCGGATTGTCTGGCTGACCACGAGTATCAAGAACCAGTTGGCCGAGGCGCTGAAGAAGCGATCAGAGGAGATCGGAGACCCCGATTTCCTGGATAAGGTCGCCGATGAGACCGTGGCTACGGACGGCGAACAGCTGGTCGCCTTCCTCACGGAGAAGGGGCATCCGGCCCTGACCATGGAGTCTATGTTCTGATGACCGGTTCACAGGGGATGAGTAATCGGCCCCTTTTTTGGAAATGCAAAGCGTGAGCATATAAAGAAAGAAAATATTCTGCAGCCTGCTGCAGGACATTTCAACCTGCCGAGTGGGAAAAGAAGGAGTAGAGCAGATGAGCAAAGAAATAACCACCCAAGACCTGATCAACATGACGATAGATGAGACGGCAAAGGAGCTCCTGAAGGTTGCGGAGCGGGACGGGATCTCCACCGCTTTTAAGCGGGCGATCGAGGTCAAGCCCTGTCCTATCGGCAGGGACGGGATGTGCTGCAAACACTGTTTCATGGGGCCCTGCCGGATCACGCCCAAGACACCGAACGGTGTTTGCGGGGCCGACGTGGACACGATTGCGGCCCGGAACTTCGGACGGATGGTCGCCGCGGGAGCCGCCTCCCATGCCGATCACGGAAGGGACATGGCCTTCATTCTTCTGGCCGCTTCCCGCGGAGAGACAGAGGGGATCAAAATCAAGGACGTGAAGAAGCTGCATGCCGTGGCCGGGCATCTGAATATCGATATCCATGGAAAGACCACGGAGAAAATCGGTGAGGAAGTGGCGTTGAGGTTTATCGAAGACTTTGGGCGACAGAAGGGGGGTATCAGCTATATCTCCAGGGCGCCGAAGAAGAGACAGGAGCTCTGGAAGCAGAGGAATCTTCTCCCGAGGGGACTCGACAGGGAAATTGTGGAGATGATGCACCGGACCCACATGGGCGTGGACCAGGACCCCAAGAGCCTGCTACACCATACGCTCCGGACCTCCCTGACCGACGGCTGGGGCGGGGCCATGCTGGCCACGGATGTGTCCGACATCCTCTACGGTACCCCCTCTCCGGTCAGGGCCAAGATGAGCGTCGGCCTCCTCAAGGAGGATGAGGTGAACATTATCGTGCATGGCCATGAACCGTCCCTTTCCGAGATGATGGTTATTGCCTCCCAGGAACCCGAAATCATCGCGTATGCCAAGTCCAAGGGGGCCAACGGGATCAACATGGCCGGGATCTGCTGTACGGCCAACGAGGTGCTCATGCGCCAGGGAATCGGCTCGGCCGGAAATTTCCTGAACCAGGAGCTCACGATCCTCACCGGCGCCGTGGAGGCCATGGTCGTGGACGTGCAATGCATCATGGAATCCCTGGCCGACGTGGCCAAGCACTATCACACCAAGCTGATCACGAGTTCGCCCAAGGCCCATATCCCCGGGGCCATCCATATCGAATTCGAAGAGGAGCATGCCATGACCGTGGCCCGCAAGGTCCTGAGGACGGCCATAGACAATTTCCCCAACCGAAAAAAAGGGGCCATTACCCTGCCGGACTACGTGAGCGAGGCCATCGGCGGATTCTCCCACGAGTATATCAAGTATATGCAGGGCGGGACCTACCGGGGTTCTTTCAGGCCCCTGAACGATGCCATCATGGACGGACGGATCCAGGGCGTCGTCGGGATCGTGGGGTGCAACAACCCGAGGGACATTCAGGATTCGGCCATTGTCTCGCTGGCCAGGGAGTTCATCAGCCGGGACATCCTGGTGGTGACCACAGGGTGCGGCGGAATTGCCTGCGGGAAGCAGGGGATGCTGGTCCCGGAGACCATGGCGGCCGCCGGTCCGGGTCTCAGGGAGGTCTGTGAGGCCATCGGGATCTCCCCGGTCCTCCATGTGGGGTCCTGCGTTGACAACTCCCGGATCCTCACCATCGCCACCGACATGGTCAAGGAGGGCGGGCTCGGAGACGATATCAGTGATCTTCCGGCCGTGGGCCTCTGTCCGGAATGGATGTCCGAGAAGGCCCTGGCCATCGGGTGCTACTTCGTGGCCTCAGGGGTCTATACGATCTTCGGCGTGGGCTCTCCGGTCGCGGGGAGCGAAAACGTGACCAGGATGATGTCCGAGGGCTGGGAGCAGGAAGTGGGCGGCAAGCTCGAATTCATTCCCGATACCAAGGTTGTCATCGAGAAGACCATCGAGCATATCACCAGGAAGAGGAAGGCCCTCGGGATCACCGAATACGCGAAAGGCAAATTCGGGGCGCAGAAGGTCCTGATGGATATGGCAGACCGCCGGAAGCTGGAAGACGAGCAGAAGAAAGCGGCCGCCTCAAGGTAAGCCGGCTCTATTTTGGCCGTCATCCCATAAAAGAGCGCAAAGAAGAAAAGGGGGTGAGGCATTGTCTGAGCCTCACCCGAGGATTGTTTATGAAAAAGTCTGGGAAAAAAACTGAATTGGAAGCTGGTCCGGAACTGAACCTCTCCAAGGCGGACGAGATCATTTCCAGGTTCAAAGGGGATCGGGGGTCACTGATTCCGGTGCTTCAGGAAATACAGGAGCACTACGGGTACATCCCGCAGGAAATGGTCTCCCGCATCGCCCAGGGGTTGAAGCTCTTTCCCAGCAGCATCTACGGGGTCATGACCTTCTATGCCCAGTTCCATCTCAAGCCGAGAGGGAAAAACGTGATCACGGCGTGCTGCGGCACTGCGTGCCATGTTAAGGGCTCGGAGCGGCTGATCAACAGCCTGGTAAAAGAGCTGGCCATTCCTGCTGGCGAGGACACCTCCGCAGATCTCAAGTTCACCGTGGAAAAAGTAAATTGTCTCGGCGCGTGCAGTATTGCGCCGGCCATTATTGTTAATAAAACGGTGCACGGCAAAATGACGTCGGACAAGCTCAAGAAAGAGATCAAGGCCCTTAAGACAGGAGAGACGAAGAGCCGGCGGCACGGGAAAAATATTTACCGCAGAGGACGCAAAGGTCGCGGAGAATAAACAAAAAACGTATCAGCGGGCAAGTCTCGATGAAACGTTTTCGGAGCATGGATGAAGAAAGACGTATCCATTAAAGTCTGCATGGGCACGGGCGGGATGGCCGCCGGCAGCGTGGCGGTGATGTCCTCCTTCAAGAAGTCGCTTGAGAAAGTCGGCATCCAGGCGATGGTGGAGAAGAACTGCTCAGTGCACAAGGTCGGCTGCCGTGGCTTCTGCGCCCGGGACGTGCTCGTAGACGTGGTCATTGGCGGCGGAAAGGCGACATACCAGTACATCAAGCCGGACATGGTCGAGCGGATCGTGAATGAGCATCTTGTGGGAGGCACTCCCGTAGATGACTGGCTCGTAAAGGACGACTATCACACGTTCCATGACAAACAGGTGAAGGTGGTGCTCTCGGATTGTGGTGAGGTTGACCCAGAAGACATTGATTCCTACATCAGCCGCAGCGGATACGAAGCAACAAAGAAGGTTCTCACGACCATGACCCCACAGGAGACCATAGATGTGATCAAGGCATCGGGTCTCCGCGGCCGCGGAGGAGCGGGCTTTCCAACCGGGGTGAAGTGGGACATGGCGATCAAGGCCCCCGGCCCCGTCAAGTATCTCATCTGCAATGCCGATGAGGGAGACCCCGGTGCGTTCATGGACCGGTCTGTGGTCGAGGGCAATCCGCACGCAGTTATCGAAGGCATGATCATCGCCGCTTACGCCATCGGCGCGCCTTATGGGTATGTGTATATCAGGGCCGAGTACCCCCTCGCAGTCGAGAGACTTCACCTGGCGATCAAGCAGTCGAATGAACGCGGATTTCTTGGAAAGAACATTCTCGGCAAGGATTTTGATTTCAATATTAAAGTGAAGCTCGGCGCCGGCGCATTCGTCTGCGGCGAAGAGACGGCGTTGATCGCCTCAATCGAGGGAAAGCGCGGCATGCCGCGTGCCAAACCGCCGTTCCCGGTTCATAAGGGACTTTGGGGCAAGCCCACGATCATCAACAACGTGGAGACGCTTGCGAACGTCCCGTACATTATGCGGAAGGGCGCTGCATGGTATGCCGGCATGGGCACGGAAAAGAGCAAGGGGACCAAGGTCTTCGCTCTTACCGGCAAAATTCTGAACTCGGGTCTCATCGAGGTCCCCATGGGCATTCCGCTCAGGGAGATCATCTACGACATCGGCGGCGGCATAGAGGGCGGCAGGAAGCTCAAGGCGGTCCAGACCGGCGGTCCTTCCGGCGGTTGTATCCCGGCCAGCATGGTTGATACGCCGGTTGATTACGAATCCCTGGGCAAGGTCGGCTCCATTATGGGCTCCGGCGGTATGGTGGTGCTCGACGAGACCGACTGCATGGTGAACATGGCCAAGTACTTCCTCGAGTTTACCAAGTCTGAGTCCTGCGGAAAGTGCGTCCCCTGCAGGATCGGCACCAAGCGACTCCTCGAGATCCTGACCAGGATCACGGAGGGAAAGGGCAGGAAGGGCGACATGGATCTGCTCGAAACCTTAAGCAGCGATGTGAAGACGTCGTCACTCTGCGGCCTGGGCCAGACCGCGCCAAACCCCATTGTCAGCACCCTCAGGTATTTCAGGGATGAGTACGAAGCTCACATCAAGTATAAACGATGTCCTTCAATGGCCTGTAAAGAAATAATATCTTCCGCCTGTCAGCATACCTGTCCTATCGGCACAGAGGCATCGGTCTACACGGCCTTAATCGCCCATGGACGTTTTGAGGAGGCCGTTCAGGTCATCAGAAAAGACAATCCTTTAGCGAGCGTCTGTGCGAGGGTTTGCCATCATCCGTGTGAACTCACGTGCAAGGCGGCTGAAGGAGGAGGAAAACCCATTGCGATCAGGGCCTTGAAACGGTTTGCCATGGACTATGCCCGCAAAAAAAAGATTAAAGTGCAAATTCCAAAAGAGGCATTGAAGGATCAGAAGGTTGCCGTTATAGGCTCCGGGCCGGCCGGGTTGACAGCGGGTTACTTCCTTGCCCTGCAAGGCTACGATGTCACGATCTTTGAGGCCAAGCCTGTTGTGGGCGGCATGCTCAGAATTGCCATACCTGAATACCGCTTGCCCAAAGAGGTTTTTGATATCGATATTGCTTTCATGGAAGATGCCGGGGTAAAATTCAGAACGGATACCGCGCTGGGGAGAGATATTTCTATTGACGGCCTCTTTAAGGAAGGCTACAAGGCGGCATTTATTGCGATCGGTTCCCATAAGTCGATGAAACTCGGTATTCCCGGCGAAGAAACAAAGGGTGTTATTCCTTCCCTGAGATTCCTTGAAGCAATCAATACCGGTAAGAGGATCAAGATCGGAAAGAGGGTCGTGGTTCTTGGCGGCGGTAACTCCGCTGTAGATTCTGCCCGGGCCGTGCGCCGTATCCAAGGGATAGAGAATATCACCCTCCTTTACAGAAGGACAAGATCGGAGATGCCTGCATATGATGAGGAGGTCGACGCTGCCGTAGAAGAAGGCGTCCATATGCAATTCCTGACTGCGCCGATTCAAGTTCTCAGCCGGAATGGTAAATTGAGCGGTTTGGAATGCGTCCTCATGAAATTGGGGGACATCGATAAAAGCGGAAGGCCAAGGCCTGTTCCTATTGAAGGCTCTGAGTTTGTCATAGATGCAGACACATTGATCGTAGCGATTGGTGAAAACCCCGACACATCCTGCATTCAGGGAAGTCGTGGGATTGAAGTGTCTGAGAGGAACACACTCGTTGTTGATCCGGAGACCCTGGCGACGTCACGGGAAGGTGTTTTTGCCGGAGGAGACGTGGTGACAGGTTCAAATACGGTCATCCATGCCATGCAGGCCGGCAGGAAGGCGGCTGAATCTATTGATCAATATCTCAGAGGAGAGAGTCCGGAAAAAAGATATGATGTGACGAGACCCTCTCAATATATCGAACCGCTCGAACTGACCGATGAGGAAATCGAGGAAATCATGGAAGCAGACCGTCCTGCGATGCCTCTGCTGCCTGTTAAGAAGAGGAAGAACAATTTCAGGGAAGTGGAATCGGGGTTTACCCAAGGGATGGCGGTTAAAGAGGCCAAGCGATGTCTCAGGTGCGAATTGAGCACACTGGACGGGCAGAAAACAGCCCAGGAAATAGCCATGAGGAAAAGAACTCGTTCATAAGAAGGTTAGAAATGAATATGGTAGATCTGACGATAAACGATAAAAAAATAATCGTGCCCGCAGGGAGCACGATCCTAGAGGCGGCACAGAGTGCCGGCATTCTGATTCCCACGCTCTGTTATCATAAGCATCTCTCTCCATACGGTGGGTGCCGTCTCTGTATCGTGGAAGTGGAGGGGATCCCCAGACTGGTGGCATCCTGTACGACACCCGTGGCCGAGGGCATGGTGGTCCGGACCGATTCGGAACAGATCCGACGGAACCGGAAGACAATCGTGGAGCTTATTCTTTCAAACCACCCGAACGATTGCATGGTCTGTGAACAGAACGGCCGGTGCAAGCTCCAGGACCTCGCCTACGAGTTCGGTCTCAAGGAGATCCGGTTCCAGGGAGAGAAGAGCCATTACGAGATTGAGAACAGGAATCCCATGATCGAGCGGGATTACAACAAGTGCATTCTCTGCGGCCGGTGCGTGCGCATGTGCGACGAGGTACAGGGGGTCGGCGCCGTGGATTTTTCCAAACGGGGTTTCCAAGCCAAGATCGCCACGGCCTATGACGGCGTGTTGGATTGCGAATTCTGCGGAAATTGCATCGGGGCCTGCCCCGTGGGGGCGTTGACCGGAAAGCCCTCACGGTTTAAGGGACGGTCCTGGGAGGCCCGGAAGGTCAGGACCATCTGCAACTATTGCGGCTGCGGGTGCAGCCTGATCCTTCACGCCAAGGGTCAGGATGTGATCCGCGTAACCCAGGTGGAAGACGACAACTGCGTGAACCAAGGGTTCATGTGCGTCAAGGGGAAGTTCGGGTTCGAGTATATCAATCATAAAGACCGCCTCAAGACCCCGCTGATCAGGAAGAACGGGACCTTCGTGGAGGCGAGCTGGGACGAGGCCCTTGAGACCGTGGTGGATAACCTGGCGAGGATCAGGAAGGAATACGGCAACAACAGCATCGGCGGTCTCTGCTCGGCCAAATGCACCAACGAGGAGAACTACCTCTTTCAGAAATTCATGCGCACGGTGATCGGCACCAACAATGTCGATCACTGCGCACGGTATTGACACAGCTCCACTGTCGCCGGTCTGGTGACCTCCTTCGGAAGCGGTGCAATGACCAACTCCATCTCGGAATTCGAGCATTCCAATGCGTATTTTGTCATCGGGTCCAACATGACCGAGGCCCATCCCATCATTGCGCTCCGGCTGAAACGGGGCGCCCGGTACAACGGGGCCAAGCTGGTCGTGGCCGATCCGAGGGAAATCACGCTCACGAAATACGCCACCCTCTGGCTCCGGCATAAGCCGGGGACCGATGCCGCTCTGATCAACGGCCTCATGCACGTGATTATTGAGGAGGGCCTGGAGGACAAGGCGTTCATCGAGGACAGGACGGAAAACATCACCGCATTGAAAAAGGTCCTGAAGAAATACACCCCGGCCTTTACAGAGAAGATCACCGGTGTGCCGCAGGACAAGATCATCGAGGCCGCCCGGATCATCGGGACCGAGGACAAGGTCGCCTTTTTCTATGCCATGGGGATCACCCAGCACGTGATGGGAACTGAGAACGTGATGGACGTGGCCAATCTCGCCATGCTCACAGGCAATGTAGGGAGGCCATCCACCGGAGTCAACCCTCTTAGGGGCCAGAGCAATGTCCAGGGCGCCTGTGACATGGGCGGGCTTTTCAATTATTATCCCGGGTACCAGCGGGTGGACCTGGAAGAGAACTGGAAGAAGTTCTCCGAGTCATGGGGGTGCGATACGCTGAGCCGCGATGCCGGCCTTCCGGCCACGGCCATGATCAATGCGGCCGTCGAGGGGACGATCAAGGCCCTCTACGTGATGGGGGAGAACCCCATGATGTCGGATCCGGACATAGGGCATACGGAGAAGGGATTCAAGAACCTTGACTTTCTGGTGGTCCAGGACATCTTCATGACCGAGACCGCTGCCATGGCCGACGTGATCCTTCCTGCCACGACTTACGCGGAAAAGGACGGGACCTTCACCAATTCGGAACGCAGGGTGCAGCTCCTGCGCCAGGTCATCGATCCGGTTGGGAAGAGCCGGGTGGACTGGAAAATCATCATGGATCTCTCCACCCGGATGGGACGGCCTATGACCTATCAGAATACGGCGGAGATCATGGATGAGATCGCCTCGGTCACTCCCATCTACGGCGGGATTTCCCACGAACGGCTGGAGAAAAAAGGGCTCCAGTGGCCCTGCCCGGACAAGAATCATCCGGGGACGCCTTATCTGCACAAGGATAAATTCAGCCGGGGCAAGGGCTTCTTCTACCCCGTGGATTATCACCCGCCGGCCGAGCTTCCGGACCCGGAGTATCCCTTCCTCCTGACCACGGGCCGGATGCTTTCGCACTACCATACCGGGACCATGACCCGCAGATCCAAAGGGCTGAACGAGATCTGCCCCGAGGGGTTTATGGAAATCCACCCCAAAGACGCGGGCAGTCTGGACATAGAAGACGGGGAAATGGTTCGTGTATCTTCCAGACGCGGGACCATTACGGTCAAGGCCTGGGTCACACGCAAGGTCCCTCCGCAGGTGGTTTATATGAATTTCCATTTTGCGGAGTCAGCTGCCAACCGGCTGACCATCGCGGCCCTGGATCCCATGTCCGGGATCGCCGAGGCCAAGGTCTGCGCCGTCCGGATTGAGAAGCTTCAGCTTCAAGAGACGGCCGTGTAGCAGGAGGAGGGCGCCATGTTGCAGAAAGACATACTACTGGTGAGACTGCTTCACCGCCCCCATGTCCGGTTTTCATTACTTTTGGGGGCTTCTCAAAGATGGGGGGGGCTGAACACATTAGGGTCCAAGGGGCCGATGGGTCAAGGGGTCAAGTGAACCACTCGAACCCTGGAACCCTTGAACCCTTGAACTCTCTTTAGGGCTTTGCATAACTCTAAAGGTTTTTCATCGTCTATCAAGATACTATTAACATTATAAATAGGAGGAGGAGAACATGGCATTGGATCCCAAGAACCACGCGGACTGGCAGATCGCCGAGGACTCGGAAAAAAGAATGAAGACGGTCTATCAGCTGGCCGATGAACTGGGCCTGGAGAAGGAGGAACTGCTCCCCCACGGCCACCATGTGGCCAAGGTGGATTTCTCTAAGGTATTGAAGCGTCTTTCCGGCCGGCCGGACGGCAAGTATATCGATGTAACGGCCATTACGCCGACTCCGCTTGGTGAAGGGAAGTCCACCTCAACCATGGGGCTGACCCAGGGGCTCGGCAAGCGCGGAAAGAGAGTCACGGCGGCGATCCGCCAGCCTTCGGGCGGCCCGACCATGAACATCAAGGGATCGGCGGCCGGCGGCGGCCTCTCCCAGTGCATCCCCCTGACCCCATTCTCCCTGGGGCTGACCGGCGACATCAATGCCATCATGAATGCCCACAATCTGGCCATGGTCGCCCTCACCGCGAGGATGCAGCATGAGTTCAACTACGACGATGCCGAGCTGACCAAGCGGAAGCTGAAACGCCTGAACATCGATCCGGCCAACGTGGAGATGGGATGGATCATCGATTTCTGCGCCCAGTCCCTCAGAAACATCATCATCGGCATCGGGGGCAAGATGGACGGATTCATGATGCGCTCCAAGTTCGGTATCGCCGTCTCTTCCGAGATCATGGCGATCCTGGCCGTGTCCACGGACCTCAAGGACATGCGGGAGCGGATGGGCAAGATCGTGGTCGCCTACAGCAAGAAGGGTGATCCCGTGACCACGGCGGACCTGGAAGTGGCCGGCGCCATGACCGCCTGGATGGTAGAGGCGCTGAATCCGAACCTGCTCCAGACCATCGAAGGGCAGCCCGTGTTCGTGCATGCCGGTCCCTTTGCCAACATTGCCATCGGACAGTCTTCGATCATTGCCGACCGGGTCGGGCTCAAGCTCGGCGACTACCACTTGACCGAGTCAGGTTTCGGCGCCGATATCGGTTTTGAAAAGTTCTGGAACCTCAAGTGCCGCTTCTCCGGCCTCAAACCCCACGCGGCCGTGGTCGTGGCCACCATCCGGGCCCTGAAGTGCCACGGCGGTGCGCCCATCCCGGTGCCCGGGCGCCCCATGCCCGACGAGTACAAGGGTGAGAACGTGGGATGGGTGGAGAAAGGGTGCGATAATCTCATCCACCATATCAAGACCGTCAAAAAAGCAGGGATCAATCCCGTGGTCTGCATCAACGCCTTCTACACGGATACGGCGAACGAGATCAAGGCCGTCCGCCGTATGGCCGAGGCCGCCGGCGCCCGCGTAGCCGTGTCCAAGCACTGGGAGAAGGGGGGCGAAGGCGCCCTTGAATTTGCGGACGCGGTGATCGATGCATGCAACGAGCCCAACGAGTTCAAGCTGCTATACGACATTAAAACCCCGCTGCGAAGCAGGATCGAGATGATAGCGGAACAGGTGTACGGCGCCGACGGTGTCGACTATAGCGCGGAGGCCCTGGCCAAGGCCAAACGGATTGAAGAGGACAAGGAACTTTCGAAGCTTGGGACCTGCATGGTCAAGACCCATCTCAGCCTGTCCGACAATCCCATGATCAAAGGCGTTCCCAAGGCATGGAGGCTCCATATCCGGGATATCCTCACCTATCAGGGGGCCGGCTTTGTGGTCCCTGTGGCCGGGGCCATCAGCCTGATGCCGGGCACGGCTTCGGATCCGGCGTTCCGCCGCGTGGACGTGGACGTGGAGACAGGAAAGGTCAAAGGCGTATTTTAAGACATGAAGCTTTGCAAGGTCACCTTTCTGCCTGAGACCCGGAGCGTGTCGGTTCATACCGGGTCTACCCTTCTCAAAGCGGCCTCCATGGCCGGGGTGCATATCAATGCCTCATGCGGGGGCGCGGGGACCTGCGGGAAATGCCGGGCCGTGGTGCAGGGTGATAACTTCCGGACCGAGCCGAGCATCCACCTCACGCCGTCGGAGATGAAGAAGGGGTATGTACTCTCCTGCCTGACCGTGGTCCAGGGCGACCTGACCGTCGAAATCCCCAGGGAAGCTCAGAAAGGGGTCGGCGTCCGGATTGATACGGGGAGACGTCCGGGCGGAGAACTCCTTAAGATCGGCGACCGGAAGATCCGTCCCCGCACCAAGAAGCTCCACCTGAAAATCACTCCTCCCACCCTGAACGACAACATTTCGGACCTGGACCGCCTCTTCAGGGAACTGAAAAAGGCCGGATACAAGGATCTGGATATCACCTGTGGTCTTCCTGTGCTCCAGAAGCTGGGCCGGACACTCCGGGAAAGCCACTGGGACGTGACCGTCACCCTCTTCTGGAACCGGTGTGAGATCGAGATCATGGACATCGAGCCCGGTGATGTGACCCTCTCCCGGTACGGCCTGGCCGTGGACGTGGGGACCACGACCGTAGTGGCCTACCTGGTCCATCTTAATACGGGAAAGATCGTGGATGTGGAGTCGGACCTTAACGCTCAGATCCGGTGCGGAGAAGACGTGATCTCCCGCATCGTCTACGCCACGGAGATCGGGACCGTGGAGGAGGTGCACAACCTTGTGATCGAGACCATCAACGGACTGGTCGAAAAACTCGCGGCTAAAAACGGCATCCTTCCCGAAAGCATCGACTCGGTGGTTTCCGCCGGTAATACCACCATGACCCATCTCCTCTACGGCATCGATCCCCGGTACATCCGGGAGGAGCCGTACATCCCCACGGTGAATCTCTTCCCGGTGATCAAGGCCCGTGAGATCGGGATCCGGGTCAACCAGAATGCAAGCATCTATTCGGTGCCCGGCACGGCCAGTTACGTAGGCGGGGACATCTCGGCCGGGATCCTCGCCTCCGGGGTTTACAAGAGCGATGCGCTGACCATCTTCATCGACATCGGGACCAACGGAGAGATCGTGCTCGGGAACAAGGACTGGATGGTGGCCGCATCCTGTTCGGCCGGCCCCGCCTTCGAAGGCGGGGGCGTGAAGTTCGGGATGCGGGCCTCCCGGGGGGCCATCGAGGGTGTGCGGATAGACCGCAAGACCCTGGAGCCGACCTGCCATGTGATCGGAGACGCGGAGCCGCAGGGGATCTGCGGGTCGGGGATGATCGATGCCCTGGCCGAGATGTACCTGGCCGGGGTCATCAACCAGAAAGGGAAGTTTGTCCAAGGCCTGAAGACCGACCGGATCAGGGAAGGGGAGACCGGCCTGGAGTACGTCATGGTCCGCAGGGATGAGGACAAGGGCGAACCCGATATCGTTCTCGCCTCCGCAGACATCGACAATATCATCCGGACCAAGGGGGCCATCTATGCGGGTTTCAAGACGCTGATCAACGAGATGAACCTCACGTTCCAGGATGTCGAACGGTTCGTCATCGCCGGGGGGTTCGGGAACTATATCGAGATCGAGAAGGCCATCATTATCGGCCTGCTTCCTGACCTCCCTGAGGAGCGGTTCCACTTCATCGGCAATTCCTCCATCATCGGGTCCTATCTGGTCCTTCTTTCCAAGGAGCTTCGGCTCGAGGCCGAGGAGATCGCCAGGAAGATGACCTATATCGAGCTTTCGGTCTCACACTCCTTCATGGACGAGTACATGTCCGCCCTGTTCCTCCCCCATACCAACATGGATGACTTCCCTTCGGTCAAGGAGATCATCCGGAAAAGAAAAATATCAGGCTGAGTGCCCGCATACGTTACATCTCCCATCATCAAAAACAGCCCATCATACAGAAAGCCGCTCGGCCCAGTTTCACCCTCCTCTTCCTGCCGTCCATGTAACCATGGGGAGCAGAGATCAGAATGATCTTGACATCATATCTATTGGGTGATAAATAACCCATAACGGTAAAAACCGGCCGGCATTCGCAGTCCAATGGACGGGCTTTGAGCCGATTCAAGGAGGTTGTTATGCCGATCAATCTAATCTATGTAGATGTAAAAAAGATAACTATAGAGGTCAATCCAATAGATAGCAGATGTAAAACAAATAAAGGAAGGGGGATATAACCATGAAGAAAATAACAGCAACAGATACTATTGCATTGTCGATACCTGAGAGAATCCAACTGGTAGAAGATATTTGGGATACGATAGCCACAGAAGCTGAGGCTATTGAATTAACAGAAGATGAGAAAAGGATAATTGATGAACGATTGGAGGCTTATCATAGAAACCCTGATTTAGGTTCTCCATGGGAAGATGTTTATAAAAGAATGGTGAAGCTTTGTCTTTGGGGACGTTGTTACCGTGCGTGCCTTTTGCTTGACAACAAAGAATAATGCACGTCCGGTAACAACGTCCCCAAAATTCTCCTCGGCGCCTATCTCGTCCTTCTCTCCAAGGAGATGCGGCTCGAGGCCGAGGAGATTGCCAGGAAGATGACCTACATCGAGCTTTCGGTCTCACGCTACTTCATGGACGAGTACATGTCCGCCCTGTTCCTGCCCCACACCAACATGAACGAGTTCCCAACCGTGGACGAGATCATCAAGAAGAAGTCCAGCCGCTGATTGATGTTTCTACGAAGAGCGATCCCAGACGACCCGGATGTTTAACACATCTTTGGGGACGTTGTTACCGTGCGTGCCTTTTGCTTGACAACAAAGAATAATGCACGTCCGGTAACAACGTCCCCAAAGTTCTACACAAACCAGATCCGCTTGTCAACTTAAAAGATTTGACCCTGTAAAGCCAAAATAGAAATGTCCTATTCTTACCAAAATAGAAATGTCCGGTTT
>CAKKPE010000030.1:24397-58067 GCA_919901565.1 bacterium | reverse complement strand
CCTCACTAACTGGTCGTGGATTAAAAGTCTCAACTTGATTGCAAGTTAGAATAAGATGTATCGTATTAGCATAAAACAGAGATGTAAAAATGGATATAAAAGACTTCATATCAGGCAGTTATAAGCAGCAATACCAGTACCAGAGCTTTATGCCTTCACAGGTAGACCATGACTGGACGCTGAGCGATGGCAATCTGCTTTGGTTGCTCAGTCAGGCGGACAGAAAGCTGGGAGAACTGAATGCGTTCTCGCAGTTGGTACCTGATGTGGATTATTTTATTCGAATGCATGTCAGCAAGGAGGCGACCACCAGCAGCCGCATTGAGGGCACGCGAACAAATATAGAGGACGCCCTTCAGAAAATTGAGAACATTGACCCTGAAAAGCGTAACGATTGGGAGGAAGTTCAGAATTACATTCAGGCCATGAATCAAGCCATTGCTTCACTGACTCAGTTGCCGCTTTCTGGACGTTTGCTAAAGGAGACTCATCGCACCCTGTTGCAAGGTGTGCGTGGCGCACATAAACTGCCCGGCGAGTTTCGCATCAGCCAGAACTGGATCGGCGGGGCCTCGCTCAAGAGCGCTGTTTTTATTCCGCCCCACCATGACGACGTGCCGGATCTGATGGCGGATTTGGAACGATTCCTCAACGATCAAAGCAAGCCGACGCCGGACCTGATAAAGATCGGCATCGCCCATTACCAATTTGAAACCATCCATCCGTTTCTGGACGGCAACGGAAGAATCGGGCGTTTGTTGATTACCTTGTATCTGGTGAGCACAGGGCTGCTGGTAAAGCCGTCTTTATACCTGTCCGCATTTTTTGAAGAGCATAAGCCGCTCTATTATGACAATCTCAATCGGGCGCGTACGCACAACGATCTTAGCCAATGGCTCAAGTTCTTTCTGGAAGGCATCCGGCTAACTTCGGAAAACTCAATTGAAACCTTCAAGGCGATTATCGCCTTGCGTGCGGAATGCGAACGAGAAATTCTGGCACTTGGCAAAAAAACAAAACTTGCCCAGGCTGCTCTGCACCTGCTGTACAGCAAGCCGATTCTGGATGGACAAGATTTGGCTGCCGGTCTTTCAGTCAATATTTCCACGGCGTTGCGCCTGATTGATGATCTGGTTAGGTTGGGCATTCTCCACGAGTCCACGGGGTTTAAGCGCAACCGCGTGTTTATTTTTCAGAAATATATAGCACTTTTTGAGTGAGCAGACCAACAAGGGGACAACTGTGGGGCTGTTGTAAAAGTATTTTTCTGGGCTGATGTTGTTATTCCAGCGTAGGCGGTAATCCAGGCGGTGCATAATAGTATTGACGAGTGGAACCCCCTCACCTTTATCCTCTCCCCCGTTCGCGGGGGAGAGGGGAGGGTGACTCAATTACGCACTATGCGGAAACTATGCGGAAAGCAGGCAAGGGGTCATGTCTGCTCTTGGCTCATGTCTTACTCAAAACAGAGCTATCGCCCATTTTACCTGACTGAACAAACAAAGTGAAACATGAGTGTGAGGTTTTTAATTTTCTCTATGAAATGTCAAGATTCAAGACCCTCGAAAATATTGGGCCGGTGACATCGGTGAGGCTTTGCGTATTTGCCTGAGTATTCCTCCTACGAGGATATTGCAGGAGACTAAGATAGATAAGAGGGGTGCGGAATCGCTCCTTTGCCCATGGTATTGCTGCCATAATTTGAGGAATATTATCCAATATTTCGGTGCGCGAGGCAGCGGCGAAATTGCCTGATGAGGTCGAGGCGCTTGAGGACGTTGAAGCCGTCGAGGAAACCGAATTGGAAGCGGAGGGAATCGTAGGAAATTAGGGACAACCTCCTTGGGCTAATTCTCGAACTTGTTGTTGGAAGCGATTAGCCCAAACCATTTGGTCGTTCTCAAACTTGACATATTGATGTTGTGATGCTATAATGTCCTACAAATACACTGGTAGGAGGTAATATGGCGACACTATCAAAACGTTCCACTATCTATTTAGATCCTGCACTTCATAAGGCATTGCGGATTAAGGCATTGGAGACGTCCCGTTCCATGTCGGAACTCATAAATGAAGCTGTCAAGGAAGTCCTGGCTGAGGATGCCGAAGATCTTTCAGCTTTTGAGGAGAGGGCTAATGAACCTTTGGTCAGTTATTATGAAATGATCAAAAGGCTCAAAAAAGATGGCCGAATATAGGATCTTTTTTAAGAAATCTGTGTGGAAGGATTTTGAATCAACCCCGAAGAAGGATTTAAGTAAAATCCTCCAACGCATAGATTTGCTCGCAGAGAATCCTCGTCTTTCAGGAAGCCAAAAATTGTCCGGTCAAGAAAAATATCGAATACGTCAAGGGGAGTATCGCATTGTATACTCCATCCAAGATGACGAACTTACAGTTTGGATAGTAAAAGTGGGCCATCGAAAAGATATTTATAGATAAAGCGAACCGTTCATTCAGGCGGACGGCAAAAAGCGCCGTCGCAGACTCAAACCGTTGAGCCTGTAGGAAAACTCAGCAAAATGTTTTAGGATGGGAGGTCAGGGAGTCTAATCCTGACCGAAGGCTCAGGATATGTCGGCAACATGCCTGCATTTAATCGGCCGGTCTCGCATGGATTCTCGGGGCCGGCAGGACGGTATGTAACAGGGCTTACTGGTTCATGGAGGCCAGGAAATCCTTGTTGCTCTTGGTCCCTTTGAGTTTGTCCAGCAGGAACTCCATGCTTTCCACGGTCCCCATGGGGTGCAGGAGTTTCCGCAGGACCCAGATCCGGTTCAGGTCGTCCTTGTCGATCAAGAGCTCTTCTTTCCGGGTCCCGGAGCGGGCGATGTCGATGGCCGGGAAGATGCGTCTTTCCAGAAGCTTCCTCTCGAGATGGATCTCCATGTTTCCTGTTCCCTTGAATTCTTCATAGATGATGTCGTCCATCCGGCTTCCGGTGTCGATCAGGGCCGTGGCGATAATGGTCAGGCTCCCTCCGTCTTCGATGTTTCGGGCCGCACCGAAGAAACGTTTGGGTTTGTGAAGGGCGTTGGAGTCCACGCCGCCTGAGAGGATCTTGCCGCTGGAGGGGACGACCGTATTGTAGGCGCGCGCCAGACGGGTGATGCTGTCGAGGAGGATGATCACATCCTTTTTATGCTCGACCAGGCGTTTCGCTTTTTCGATGACCATCTCAGCCACCTGCACGTGCCGCTGTGCGGGTTCATCAAAGGTGGAACTCACCACTTCTCCGTGGACGCTCCGTTCCATATCCGTGACCTCTTCCGGACGCTCATCGATCAGGAGGACGATCAGGACACATTCCGGGTGGTTCTTGGTGATGGAGTTGGCGACGTTCTGCAGGAGCATGGTCTTCCCGGCTTTGGGCGGAGAGACGATGAGTCCGCGCTGTCCTTTGCCGATGGGGGCCAGGAGGTCGATGACCCGGGTTGAATATTCTTCAGGGTTCCGCTCCATGGCCATCTTCTCCTGGGGATACAGGGGAGTCAGGTTGTCAAAGAGGATCTTATCCTTGGCCTTTTCCGGGTCTTCGTAGTTGACGGCTTCCACCTTGAGCAGGGCGAAGTAGCGCTCTGTCTCTTTGGGGGGACGGATCTGGCCGGAAATGGTATCACCGGTTTTCAGGTTGAATCTCCGGATCTGGGAAGGAGAGACATAAATGTCATCCGGACCCGGGAGGTAGTTGTAATCCGGGGCTCTGAGAAAGCCGAAACCGTCGGGGAGTGTCTCCAGGACGCCTTCTCCGAAGATAAATCCGCTTTTTTCCGTCTGGGCCTGAAGGATGGCGAAAATCAGTTCCTGTTTTCGCATGCCGCTGGCGCCTTCGACGCCCATGTCCCTGGCCAGTTTGCTCAGATCGGAGATGCTTTTTTCCTTGAGCTCGGAGATATTCAGGCTGTTTTCATTAAAGATGATGTCCCGGGTTGTGCCGTTGGCGGTTACTGCGCCATTTTCAGCCGGTACAGACGAGGGTCCATTGGTCTCCGGTTCAGGGGCAGATGGGCGCTCTCCGGATGCCACTCCCTTGTCCTCTTCGGTTTCCGGATTGGCTTTGACTCTTTTGCGAACGCCCTTTTCTTTTATGGTCATACAGATTCCTCCACTTGATTAAGATGCGAAATGATCAGGTTCCCGGCCGGCCCGGCGGGTTGATACATATTTATGACTCATATATTTTTGAAGATTTCCCGCAGCCTGCTGCAAGGGAGCTTTGTTAAAAACTTGAATGATAAGCGTTTCCTGTGTTTTTGCATTCGGATGTCGATCACGCGGTTTACATCATGTCCATGGTGTTGTTAGGAACGATCAAGTGGGCTTATGAAACCTCTTGGGATTAATGGATAGTTTTTATCCTGAAGAAATTATAGAATCTGGTTCAGTGTTTTTTCCAGGGATGTTTGATTGATTTAAATATAAACCAACGGGAGAAGGTTGTCAATACCTTTTTTATGAAATCGTAAAATAGATTGACGGGAAAGTTGAAGTATGCAAAAATGCCCTCAGTAAAATATATATCCTTTCCCGGGATATATCCGATTTGCCTTAAAGCAAATGAATCTTACATCATACAAGGAGAAGGCCATGAAGAGAAAGGTTTCCGGAGTACTCTTCTTTTTTTATGTCTGGACGGTTTTGTTTTATTTTTGTTTCTCGGCTGTTTCCTTTGCAGCAGATGAGGGCGGCCTGCCTCAAATCCAGGACGGTGATTACACGTCTGCAATTCTAATCAATGCCAATACCGGCGAGGTCCTGTATGAAAAGAATATTCATGATCAGCACGAGCCGGCCTCCATGGTCAAGATGATGCTAATGCTTCTGGTCATGGAAAAATTGAAAGATCATTCCATCTCGCTCTCAGACCAGATAACTGTATCTGCCAAGGCCAGCAAGATCGGGGGCTCCCAGGCCTACCTGAAGCAAGGCGAGGTCTTTTCTCTCGAAGATCTGATGAAGGCGATCGTGATCCATTCGGCCAATGATGCCAGTGTGGCTGTGGCTGAACATATCCTGGGGAGCACCGAAGGATGCGTGGACCTCATGAACCGGAGGGCCCATGAATTGGGGCTGAAGGACACGGACTATCACAGTGTGGATGGACTGCCGCCGAGCAAAGGAGAGAAACCCGATTTCTCCAGCGCCTATGACCTGGCTATGCTGGGCAGGGAGCTGGTCAAATATCCCAAGATCCTGGAGTGGGGCTCCATACAGTCTACGCCTTTCCGGGACGGGAAATTTATCCTGGTCAATACCAACAAGCTGATCGGGAGCTTCCCCGGCGCCGACGGCCTCAAAACCGGGTATTACCGGGCGGCGGGTTTCTGCCTCACGGCTACGGCCTCGAGGGACGGCCTCCGGATGATTTCTGTGGTTGTGGGAGCAAAAACCAACAAGAACCGGATGCGTGAATCCGCAAGGCTCCTGAGTATCGGGTTCAATATGTACAAGAAGGTCCAGGTGGTCAGGAAAGGGGAGGCCGTCTCCAGTGAGGTTTCCGTTTCCGGGGCCAAGGTCAAGAGCACGGTCCTCGTTGCGGCAGACGATTTTTCAACTCTTGTCCTTCGGGGGTCTGAATCCTCGCTGACCAAGTCTGTTGACGTCCAGTCTGTGATCGAGGCGCCGGTTGTCAAAGGCAATCCTTATGGAGCGATCATCGTCAAGAATGGGGAAAAAGAGATTGGGAGGGTTCAAGCCCTCTCCCAGGAAGATATTCCCAGGGCCAACTTTTTTTACAGGTTGATCTCACGATTTTTATAGAATGGACGTGAATGGGTCATGGAGGCTTGCCGGTTCCGGCGGCCATGTACCCGGCAGTCTCCGATGATGCAACCCGGAAGGAGACATGCCTGATGCAGGGAGAGAAAACTCCCTTGTGATTGACTGTGAGATCCCCTCTGCAAATTCTTCTTGTTTTTCAAGGTAATCGGTGCTAAAGTCAATGACTCATCAGGGAATTCCGGCTGAATTCCGCTGAGGCAAAGGGCAAGAGAATCCTCCTGCTTTCAAAGATAATAAGGAATGAAAACATGAAGCTCTCTGGGGCTGAAATCTTTGTTGAATGCCTGAAAAAGGAAGGGGTGGACACCATCTTCGGCTATCCGGGCGGGGTGGTATTGAATATCTACGATGTCCTGCACAAACAGCGGGACATCAAGCATATTCTGGTCAAACACGAACAGGGGGCCGTGCACGCCGCAGACGGATACGCACGGGCATCGGGAAAGCCGGGCGTGGTCCTGGTGACCTCCGGTCCCGGCGCCACGAATACCGTGACCGGGATTGCCACGGCCTATATGGATTCCATACCGCTGGTGGTCTTCACGGGTCAGGTTCCCATGTCCATGATCGGCAACGATGCCTTTCAGGAGGCCGATATCGTGGGGATCACGCGCCCCTGTACCAAACACAACTACCTGGTCAGTGATGTCTCCAAACTGGCGTCGATCATCAAGGAGGCCTTTCATATCGCCACGACCGGACGCAAGGGGCCGGTGCTGATCGATCTCCCCAAGGATGTGTCAGTCAATAAAACGGAATTCAAGTACCCGGCGAAAGTGGACCTGAAAGGGTACAAGCCCACGTTCGAAGGGAACCCCCAGCAGATCAAGCGGGCCATGGAGTATATGAAAAAGGCGGAGAGGCCGCTCTTCTTTACCGGAGGAGGGGTCATTCTGTCAGATGCCTCCGCGGAGCTGACGGCATTGGCCAGAAAGACCCATATACCGGTCACCAGTTCCCTCATGGGCCTGGGGGGCTACCCGGGTGACGACCCCCTCTTCCTCGGGATGCTCGGGATGCATGGGACCTGCAGTGCCAACATGTCGGTCCAGAACGCTGATTTGATCATTGCCGCGGGCGTGCGATTTGACGATCGCGTGACCGGGAAGATCGCGGCCTTTGCGCCAAAGGCCAAGATCATCCATATCGATATCGATCCGACTTCGATCAAGAAGAATGTGCGCGTTGACGTCCCGATTGTCGGAGACTGCAAGCATGTTCTTCAGGAAATGAAAAAACTTGCCGCCGCGGAGCGGGGCGTGCAGTGGAAGAAGAAGCACGAATCCTGGCTTGCCCAGATTGAGAAATGGGCACAGGAGCACCCCATGAAATATCGGGAGCGCAAAGGCAAGATCGCTCCGCAATATGTGGTGGAGCAGATCTATGAGGTGACCCACGGGGATGCCATAGTGACCACCGAGGTCGGGCAGAACCAGATGTGGACGGCACAGTTCTACAAGTTCAAGTCCCCGCGGCAGCTTATCACCTCCGGCGGTTTGGGGACCATGGGGTATGGTTTTCCTGCGGCCATCGGGGCCCAGATCGCCTGCCCGGACCGGGTGGTCTTTGATATCGCCGGTGACGGGAGCATCCAGATGAATATCCAGGAACTGGCCACGGCCGTTCAGCACAGGCTCCCTGTGAATATCGCTATTCTGAACAACGAGTTCCTTGGCATGGTCCGTCAGTGGCAGCAGATATTTTACGATTGCAGGTACTCCTTCACCTGCCTTTCCAGCGGGCCGGATTTTGTGAAACTGGCCGAGGCCTACGGGGCTGCCGGTATCCGGGTAACGAAAAAAGAGGACGTGGCCGATGCCATCCGGGAGGCTATTTCCATCAAGAATACCGTGGTCCTGGATTTTGTGATCGACCGCGAAGCCAATGTTCTGCCCATGGTGCCGCCAGGCGCGGCCATCGACGAGATGATATTTGAAGAGAAAAAAGGCAAGGAAAAGCTGACCCCTGAACAGGCAGAAAAAATTACGGGTTAGCAGGCGGCTGCAGCAGAAAAAAATTGAGGTCCATATGCGTCATACCATCTCGGTGCTCGTGGAGAATAAATTCGGTGTTCTGTCCCGGATTGCAGGGCTCTTCAGCGGGCGGGGTTTCAATGTCGAAAGTCTGAATGTGGCGCCTACCATGGACCCGTTTCTGTCCCAGATGACCATTGTTACGTCCGGGGACGATAAGATCCTTGAGCAGATTACCAAACAGTTGAACAGGCTCATCAATGTGATCAAGGTGATGGACTACTCCGAAGAGAAGGATTATCTCCAGAGGGAGCTTGTCCTGATCAAAGTGAGCGCAAAGGCTGAGCACCGTGCCGAGGCGCTCCGGATCACAGATATCTTCCGGGCCAAGGTGGTGGATTCCAGCCAGACGCACTATACCATAGAGGTGACCGGGAGTTCGGAGAAGGTCAATGCCATCATCGATATGCTCAAGCCCCTGGGGATCAAGGGAATCGTCCGGACCGGCCCCGTAGCCATGGTTCGGGAGCGGTAAGTCCAGGGATGGCAGCCGTTTGGTTCCGATCATAATATTTGACCCGGGTCATCTATTCAGCAGCAATCCAGTGTACGCCGAGCGTGGTTTTTAAAATACTTCAGTAAGGAGGACGAAGAATGAAGATCTATTATGACAAGGACGCTGATCTCTCTCTTTTAAAGAAGAAGAAAATCGCCGTCATCGGGTATGGAAGTCAGGGGCATGCCCAGTCCCAGAACCTCAAGGACAGCAAGATGAACGTGGTCGTGAGCGAGGTCAAGGGTTCAAAGGCCTGGAAACGGGCTGAAAAGGACGGGATGAAACTCATGGAGACCGGGGAGGCGGCCAAATGGGCGGACGTGATCCAGATCCTGGCCCCGGATGAGATGCAGGGTTCGGTCTATCAGCAGTTCATCGCCCCCCATCTCAACAAGGGGGATATCTTGTGCTTCTCGCATGGATTCAATATCCATTTCGGGCAGATCGTTCCCCCGGAGGATGTCAACGTCATGATGGTGGCCCCCAAGGGGCCCGGCCATCTGGTCAGGCATGAATTCCTCCAGGGCGGAGGCGTTCCATCCCTGATTGCCATCCATCAGGACCCCTCCAAGGATACCAAGAAGATTGCCCTCGCCTATGCACGGGCCATCGGCGCCGGCAGGGCCGGGATCATCGAGACCAGTTTTCGGGAGGAGACCGAAACCGACCTCTTCGGTGAGCAGGCCGTGCTCTGCGGCGGCTGCACGGAACTCGTGACCGCTGGTTTTGAGACACTGGTTGAGGCCGGCTACTCTCCTGAGATGGCCTATTTTGAATGCCTCCATGAGCTGAAGCTGATCGTGGACCTGATGCAGGAAGGGGGTATCGCCAACATGCGGTATTCCATCAGCAACACCGCTGAATACGGGGATCTGACCCGGGGTCCTCGTGTTATCGGACCGGAGTCCCGGGCGGCCATGAAAAAGATTCTCAAGGATATCCAGGACGGGGAATTTGCCCGCGAATGGATTCTGGAAAACAAGGCCAACGCTCCGGTACTCAGGGCCTTGAGGAAGAAGGGGGAAGCCCACCCCGTCGAGGAGGTCGGGGCGCGGCTGCGTTCCATGATGAGCTGGCTCAAGAAAGACAAGCTGGTCAAGGACAAATAGGTTGAGTCTGCATGAACAATACGGTTGAGCGTCCCAAGGGGATCTATCTTCTCCCCAATATCTTTACCACCGGGAATCTTTTTGCAGGTTTCTACTCGATTATCGCCTCGGTCAATGGTGAATACGAGAAGGCAGCTGTAGCCATTCTGTTTGGGGCGTTCTTTGATTCCGTGGACGGCAAGATTGCCCGGTGGACGCGGACCACATCCAAGTTCGGTGTGGAATATGACTCTCTCTCCGATCTGGTCTCCTTCGGGATGGCCCCGGCCATCTTGAGTTTTTTATGGGCCCTGAAACCATTCGGCAGGATCGGCTGGCTCGCCGCATTCATTTTCATGGTGGGCGGCGCCTTCCGCCTGGCCCGGTTCAACGTGATTACCGATGTGGTGGACAAGAAATACTTCGTGGGGCTTCCCATTCCGGCCGCGGCCGGGGTGATCGCCACATCCGTTCTCGCCTACCATCATTTCTTCGGGTATTCGGAATCGGACAAGCCGTTCTGGTTCGTGGTTGTGGTTCTCGGGATCGCCTTTCTCATGGTCAGCAATATCCGCTACTACAGTTTCAAGGATATCGACCTGATAAAACGGCGCCCCTTCAAGATCCTCCTTTTCCTGGTCCTGGGCGCCCTGGTGATTGCAGCCGATCCGGAATCCGTCCTCTTTCTTATGAGCGTGGTCTATGCCCTCTCCGGCGTGGTCGAGGGGATCCGGCATCGGAAAAGTGTAGATGTGCTTGACATAGATGATGAAGATGTAGTAAAAGAAGACTGAAGACTGAGAAGAGGAGTAGTAAGGGTTTCCCCATGCCTTAGAGAGCCGGCGGATGCTGCAAGCCGGTGCAGGGCACCCCGAACTCGCCTTGGAGTCGCGAAGGTGAACCTGTTCAAACAGCGGTAGTCTTCGCCGGTTGGCGGCCGTCATCCTGCAGGAAAACAAGGGTGCCCGGGGGTGGTTCCCCGGATCACTGAAACAGGGTGGTACCACGTGGGAGATCTGAAGCCCTCGTCCCTGGCTCTTAAAAAGGCTTGAGACGGGGTTTTTTTATTTGCAATCGAGCAGTGGTGGAGAGAGTCAGACAGATTGTCTCGCTGGTTAGCGGGTCTAAGGTGGGAGGTGAGAAATCCTAAATGCTAAGCCCTAAATCCTAAACAATACCAAATGACCCAAATCCAAAACTCAAAACGGGCGACTTCAGGATCAGGGTGTTTCGGTCATTTGAATTTTTATATTTGGCTTTGTTTAGGATTTAGATATTAGGATTTCGGACTTAAGGACTTGGGGAGTGAGAGGGTAAATCTTATGAACGACATCGTCCGCATTTTCGATACGACCCTGAGGGACGGGGAGCAGTCCCCGGGATGCAGCATGAACATCGAGGAAAAGATCCGTGTGGCCCACCAACTGGCCGCCCTCAAGGTTGATGTGATCGAGGCCGGGTTTCCCGTTGCCTCTCCCGGAGATTTCGAGGCGGTCCGTGAGGTTGCACGCAAGGTCAAAGGGCCGATCATCTGCGGCCTGGCCAGGGCCGTGGAAAAGGATATCGACGCGGCCTGGGATGCGGTGAAGGAAGCAGAGCATCCGAGGATTCACACCTTCATCGCAACATCGGACCTGCACCTCCAGTTCAAGCTCAAGATGTCGAGAGAGCAGGTGCTCGAGCGCGCGGTCTGGGCCGTGCGGCACGCCAGGAAACATACCGAAGATGTGGAGTTTTCAGCCGAGGATGCGGCCCGTTCGGATGTGGATTTTCTCTGCCGGGTGGTCGAGGCGGTCATCGAGGCAGGGGCCACCACGGTCAATATTCCCGACACGGTTGGATATGCCATCCCCGAGGAGTTCGGGAGGCTCATCGCCCGTATTCTGGAAAAGGTCAGCCATATTGACCGGGCCGTGATCAGCGTGCATTGTCATAATGACCTGGGTCTGGCCGTATCCAACTCCCTTGCCGCTGTCCGGAACGGGGCGCGCCAGGTGGAGTGCACCATCAACGGCATCGGGGAACGGGCAGGCAACGCTGCCATGGAGGAGGTGGTCATGGCCATCCGGACCCGGAAGAACTTCTTCGACGTGACTACCGGTATCGACACCAAAAGGATACACCAAACCTCCAGACTGGTCAGTGACATAACCGGGATGCTGGTTCAGGCCAACAAGGCCGTGGTCGGGGCCAATGCCTTTGCCCATGAGTCGGGGATCCATCAGGATGGTTTCCTGAAGAAGCAGGAGACGTATGAGATCATGACCCCCGAGTCCATCGGGCTATCCAAGAGCACACTGGTCCTGGGCAAGCATTCGGGACGACATGCCTTCCGCACGCGCCTCGATGAGATGGGGTACCACCTGAGTGATGAGGAGGTCAACCGGGCCTTTGAGCGGTTCAAGAACCTGGCCGATGCCAAGAAGGAGATCTTCGACGAGGACATCATCGCCCTGATCGCCGAAGAGGTCTACCGGATGCCGGACATCTATGAGCTCGAATCCATGGAGGCCCACAGTATCACCGGAGAGCGCCCCCGGGCCAGGGTCCGGATGCGTGTGGACGGTGAGCGTGTGGAAATGGAATCCACAGGCGACGGCCCCGTGGACGCGGCCTATTCCGCGATCAAGAAAATTACAAAGAATGACTCCCCCCTGGTCGGATACTTTGTCAAGGGGATCACCGGCGGTACCGATGCCCAGGGTGAGGTGACCACACGTGTCAGGGAAGGGGACCAGATCTTCATTGGTCAGGGATCCGATACCGACATCATCGTGGCCTCGGCCAAGTCCTATGTGAATGCCTTGAATAAGCTGGAGAATTGGAGGAGAAACAGAAAATGGGAATGACCATAACGGAAAAGATCCTGGCCGCGCACGCCGGGAAGGAAAATGTTTCACCCGGGGAGCTGATTACGGCCAAGGTCGATATCGCTCTGGCCAATGACATCACCGCTCCTATCGCCATCAAGAAGTTCCGGGAGTCCGGGGCCGCCAAGGTCTTCAACAAGGACTTTATCGCCCTGGTGCCGGACCACTTTGCTCCCAACAAGGACATCGAGTCCGCGGAGCAGTGCAAGATGCTGCGGGATTTTGCCAGGGAACATGAGCTGACCCACTATTTTGAGGTCGGACAGATGGGCGTGGAACATGCCCTTCTTCCCGAACAGGGGATCGTGGTCCCCGGTGACGTGGTCATCGGCGCAGACTCTCATACCTGCACTTACGGCGGTCTCGCTGCATTCTCCACTGGTATGGGCTCCACGGACCTGGCCGCTGCATTTATCACCGGGGAGACCTGGTTCAAGGTTCCCGAGTCCATGAAGTTTGTTTACAGCGGAAAGCTCAGGCCGTGGGTCGGGGGCAAGGACCTGATCCTCTACACGATCGGTGATACCGGCGTGGACGGCGCCCTCTACCGGGCCATGGAGTTTACCGGCGAGATCATCGAATCGCTCTCCATGTCACACAGGCTGACCATGGCCAACATGGCCATAGAGGCCGGCGCCAAAAACGGCATTATCGCACCCGATGAGATTACAGAGAGGTATGTCATGGGACGCGCCAAAAGGAAACCGGTCTATTACAGGAGCGATCCGGATGCGCTTTATCGCGAGGTCAGGGAATATGACTGTTCCTCTTTGGAGCCTCAGGTGGCCTTTCCCCATCTGCCGGAGAATGTCCATGACGTCCGGGAGGCCTCGAACATCACCATTGACCAGGTGGTGATCGGCTCCTGCACCAACGGAAGGCTCTCGGACCTCAGGGAGGCGGCCATGGTGATCCGGGGAAAGAAGGTCGCTCCCTACGTCAGGCTGATCGTGATCCCTGCGACCCAGAAGATCTACCAGGACGCCCTGAAACAAGGGCTGATCGAGATCTTTATCGAAGCCGGAGCGGCGGTGAGCACGCCCACGTGCGGTCCCTGTCTGGGCGGACACATGGGGATTCTGGCCAAGGGGGAGCGGGCCGTGGCCACCACCAACCGGAACTTCGTCGGCCGCATGGGGCACCCGGAGAGCGAGGTCTATCTCTCCAACCCGGCCGTAGCAGCGGCCTCGGCCGTGACCGGGCGGATTACCCATCCGGAGGAGGTCGTATAGAGATAAGGTTCAAATGGTTCAAAGGTTTAAAGGTTCAAAAGTTCAAAGGTTCAAAGGTCCAAGCATCACACAAACCCTTAAACCGTTGAACCATTTGAACCGTTGAACCATTTGAACCATTTGAACCATTGAACCATTGAACCATTGAACCATTTGAACCATTGAACTCTTGTCTCACGGAGCCTTTTCATAAACTCGATGACAGAAGCGATAATATCTCAAGGAGAAGCCATGAGTATCAAAGGACGCGCCTTTAAATTCGGCAAGGATGTGGACACGGACCAGATCATTCCGGCCCGGTATCTGAACACGTCGGACCCCGCTGAACTGGCCAAACATTGCATGGAGGATGCGGATCCGGAATTCATCCGGAAGATGGCCCCGGGCGACCTGATCGTGGCGGACAAGAATTTAGGCTGCGGCTCTTCCCGGGAGCACGCCCCCATCTCCATCAAGGCTGCCGGGGTGTCCGCTGTGATCGCCAAATCCTTTGCCCGGATCTTCTACCGGAACGCCTTTAACATGGGGCTTTTGATCTTCGAATCGGCGGAGGCCGTGGACGACATCTCCCAGGGAGACGAGATCGAGGTGGAGATGGAATCCGGCCGTATCCTGAACCGGACTACGGGCAAGGCATACCAGGCTGCGGCCATCCCCCCTTTCATGCGGGAACTGATTGACGCGGGCGGGCTCATGGCATACGTAAAAAAGAAGATTCATGCAGGAACTTAATGGGATAGGAAGTTTTCTTGATTTTATGGTGTTATCTATGTTATCAATAATTCCTTTTTAGCTTACAAATTTTACAAGGAAAGGGTCGAAGATGGGAAAGACATACAACATTGCGCTCATGCCCGGGGACGGGACCGGTCCGGAGGTCCTCTCAGAAGGGGTTAAAGTCATCAGGGCGGCGGCCGAGAGGGAAGGGTTCTCGCTTAAGCTGACCAACTATGATTTCGGCGGGGAACGCTACAAACGGACCGGGGAAATCCTGCCGGATTCGGCCATTGAAGAGTTCCGTCAGATGGATGCCATCTATCTGGGGGCCATCGGCCATCCCGATGTGAAACCCGGGATCCTGGAAAAGGGGATCCTGCTCCATCTGCGCTTTTCTCTGGACCAGTATATCAACCTGAGGCCGGTCAAATTGTATCCCGGGGTAGAGACCCCGCTCAGGGACAAAGGGCCGGAACATATTGATTTTGTTGTCGTCCGGGAAAATACCGAAGGGCTCTACTGCGGGGCCGGGGGCTTTCTGAAGAAGGGGACCCCGGACGAAGTGGCGATTCAGGAGTCTATCAACAGCCGGAAAGGCGTGGAGCGGTGCCTGCGGTTCGCCTTTGACTACTGCAAGCAGAGAAACCGGTCAAAGAAGCTTACCCTCTGCGGCAAGACCAATGTCCTGACTTTTGCTTTTGATCTTTGGGAGAGGGCCTTTTATGAGGTGGCCAGGGACTATCCCACGATTCAAACCGACTACGCCCATGTGGATGCCACCTGTATGTGGATGGTCAAAAACCCTGAATGGTTCGATGTGATTGTCACCGACAACATGTTCGGGGATATTATCACCGACCTGGGGGCCATGATCCAGGGCGGCATGGGGATCGCAGCGGGTGGGAACATCAACCCGGAAGGGACCTCCATGTTCGAGCCCATCGGCGGCTCGGCTCCCAAGTATACAGGAAAAAACGTGATCAACCCTCTGGCCGCTATCTCAGCCGGGCAGATGATGCTCGACTTTCTGGGTGAAAAAGCTGCCGCGGCCCGGATTGAGCAGGCCGTCATGAAGACCATCAAGCAGGATATGAAGAGCATGTCTGCAGGCAAAATGGGGCATGGGACCAGGGAAATCGGCGATATCGTAAAGGCCTATGTCCTTGAGTAGGTTCAAAACACCAAGTTTTGAGCTTGACAGCGACATCCATGATTGATAAACTGAACAATATCAGATGGGATTTTAATGTATAGATAAGGCTTGAAAATGGCTATTAAACGAATTTCAACTCTTTTTATTGCGATTTTCATCGTCTTATGGGCTAATTCGCAAGTTTTTTCAACCGATATCCCTAAATACAATAAAATTTCCCAGGCTGTTTCCTTCTTTCATCCTTCCGGCATGAATGGTTTCATCGTATACGATGTGGATCAGGACACACATAAAGACGGATTGGGATATGGAAACAAAACCCTCAGATTATCTTCCCCCATGGGGCTGCCGGTGACGGTTGAGGTGGAGGGATACAGCATCTCAGACAGCTCTGATGATACGAAGGGGATCCTCCAGGATACGGAAAACAATTATTTGGAGATTTTTTCCATTCAACATGTCCTGAGCTATGGATCAAAAAATTCGCTCTCTCCCATGAATACAGGTTCCCCGGACATCACCATGGTTGTGGCCAGTGCGAACTATCAGGCCACGGAACGGTTCGCCGCTAAATTTTCGACCGGTGTCACTCAGGCCGTCAATGAAACGATCGGTTCAGCCTCTTCCCTCGGTTATGAACTGGACATCACCGGGCTTTATGAAATTGCCCCGGGCCTCTCTTTTTCCGTGGGGGCCGGATACGCCACCAACCTTGATTCATTCAAGGATACTGCCCAGATCCAGGATGAAAGCCGGTCTTGGTCCCTCATTTCCAGGCTCCGCCTGAAATTCTGATTTATCTTTACCGTTCCTTAAAAAACGTATGTGTCCGGTTTTTTACAGAGAAAACATTTCTTGACTTGGCCCTTGGCCTGCGGTAATGATGACCCTATGCAGGAAAGAAGAAAATTCTGTCGCTATCCGATCAAGCTTCCGCTGCATTACCAGACCGTGAATCCTGGAAGCAGCAGGATAAAACGATACGGCAGATACATGACCCATGATGTCAGCCTGGGCGGGATCTGTTTCGAAACAAGAGAAGATCTTGAACAGGGATTGCATCTGTCCATTGAACTCCACCTTCCCAAGGCATCATTCAGCGATTTTGTGACACAGGAGCCCATGCATTTGAAAGGACGGGTGGCCTGGAGCAGGCAGGAACAGGACAACCAGGGGCCGTATTTGATTGGTGTCGAGTTTATCGCTATTATGGAAGGTGAGCAGAAGCGGATCGAGGAGTGCATTGATTTCTTCCTGCTTACAGAAGAATCCAGGTTGTTGGAGGGAGGGGAACAGTGATGAATGAACTGGCAGGCAAGGAGTGTATCCCATGCAAGGGAGGTGTGCCTCCCCTGAAGGGCGAAGAACTGAAATCGTTATGGGATACGCTGGGCAACCATTGGCAGGTTATCGATGAACGTTATCTGGAGAAAGAATATAAGTTCAAAAACTTTCAGGAAGCCCTGAACTTTACAAACAGGGTCGGGGAACTGGCCGAAGCCCAGGGGCATCATCCGGACATCTACCTCTCATGGGGAAAGGTCAAGCTCATGGTCTGGACACACAAGATCAACGGCCTTACGGAGAGTGATTTCATCTTCGCGGCCAAGGCAGATACGTTGCTTTGAGGTTATGGGGCTTTCCGGACATGGGTGAATGGATAGGATGGAATAAAAAGGGTTCTTTCGCAAAGAAGTTGACCGGCCATGGAAATCAAGAATAAAGAATCAAAAATCAAAATGACAGAGTAAAAATCAAAAATAAATATTCAAGACGGGTTCTGAGGTTGACTCTTTTATGAATCGAGTCTATTGTTGCGCCATTTTTTAAACACAAAAGAGAGAAAAATTTTCTTCGTGCCTTTGTGTCTTAGCCGATCTGTTTTATATTTTGCTTTGTCATTTTGATTTTTTATCTTTGATCTTTGATTCTTAAGAGGATGGGGAAGCCCAGACATAAAGGCACATCAGTATTCGATCCCCTCGCGGGCCGGGGCCCCCAGGGTTTCGGCAGGGTGCTTGACCTTTTTCATCTCGGTGACATAATCGGCTTTTGCTATGACACGGGGGTCGGCCCCTCTCCCGGTCAGGACCAGCTCCAGCCCTTCCGGCTTGTTTTCAATGAGGCCAAGAAGGGAGTCCACGGATAAGAACCCTTGGGCCGCACAATTGTTGATCTCGTCAAGCACGGCCATGTCAAAGTCCCCCTGCAAAATCAGCCGCTGCACCTGTGCAAAGTCCTTCTGCACGGTTTCAGCGAGGGCCCCGGGGTCCGATGCCGGATCAAAGATGGGATGTACCTCCTGAAACCTCATGACTTCCATGCCGAGAAGCTGTCTCTTCCCCGTGAGGATCTCTCCGGATTCGGCGCCGCCGCCTTTGAGGAACTGGGCAAAGAGGACCCGTTTCCTGTGCCCCAGGGCCCGTGCCGCAAGACCGAATGCTGCCGTGGTCTTTCCCTTGCCGTCGCCGGTATAGACATGGATCATCCCGCGCATAAGCCCTTCTCATCCTGCATGTTCATCCCTGCCTGATCTCATATTCAAGCACTGGCTCGTGGGCCAGGGTATGGTGTATGGTGCATCCCTTGCATACGGCAAGGAGCTGATCATGTTTATCGTCCGGAAAACCGGGGGAGAGGTGAATGATGTTCTTGATCCTGCTGACGCGGTAAGGGCTTTTTTCAAAACCCCAGTCGGCCTCCACGCGAAGGCCCTGTGCAGGGATATGGTTCCGTTCCATGTAGTGGGCGGCATAGTAGACCACGCAGCCGCCCAGCGAGGCGATAAAAAGCTCCACCGGGCTCATACCGAGATTGGTTCCACCCCCCTTGACCGGCTGGTCGATGATCACCTGATGTTCTCTGGATTCGGCGACAAACCGGTACTTCTCATCCCATCGGATTACCATAGGCATATGCAAAACTCCTTTGACTCAAAAATTGACGGCTTCGTAAAAAGTCCATCTGCGGCGTTGCGCTGCGTCCTTCGTCATTGCAGCGTAGCTGTAAGTACGCCTCATTCCTCAGGACTTGCGCGCCTTGCATCTGGAGCTTTTTACTTTGCCGTCCCATTTGAGGACTTTTTACGACTCCATCAAAAATTAAATATCTTGTCCAGGGGTTTCAAAATTTCTTCCCCGCCGGGGCCCAGCTTTTCTTTGATTTTTTCCTTGAACTGCTCTTTTTTCTGTTCTATGACCTGCTGGGCCTGCCCTTTGAACAGGGCCTGGATATCCACCATGACATTCGGCTTGGCCGCATTGCCGGTCACCTTGAACGGGATGTACTTTCTTTTTTTCTCGTCCATCAGATAATAGGTGATCTTCTTTGCTTTGGGCTCTCCGACCTGACGGAGGATCATGCGGGCATTCAGATCCAGTTCCTGACTGATAAACCCGGCTTCTCCGGTTGCTGAGAATCCGTGGTTCTTTGAGGTGATGGCCGCATCCTGCACCTGGACCTTGCCCGACCCGATGCGGAATGTTCCCGAACACTCATCGAAGGGGGTCTGGTCCCCCTGGGCGATCTTTACTCCTGCCATCTGTGCGAGTTCGGTCACTGGAAGCCCGAACTTGCCGCCGATGGCTGAGAAGATCTTTTCTTCCAGGTTCACATTTTTTAGAACCCCGTTGACCACCTTGAAATCACCTTCACCGGTCAGGTTTTTTTCGAGTTCCGCTTTGCCGAAGCCGGTACCGGAGAGGGTCAGACGGGTGTCCAACTCTCCTTCAATCTTCTCTTCGCGTGCGGCAAAGGCTGCCTGGAGTTTGGAGAGATCGATGCGGGAAGTCTGAAGCTGGGCCTGGAACGGCGGATTCTCAGGGCCGAGGTCGGCCTTGATGTTCCAGGATGCGGAACCCTGTTCTCCAAAACCCTTGACTGAGAAATCGGTGAGGCTGACTTGATTGCCGGCCTTTGCATAATTTCCCTTGAGTCCTGAGAAGGCGATATTGCCGATCGTGCCTTTTGCAATCTCGATCTTTCCTTTGAAGTCAATCTTCTCCGACAAAGGGGACCCGGCTGCTTTCCCGGGCCCGGCGGGTGCAGCCGCCTCTGCGGAGGGAGCCATCCATTCAGAGACTTTCTTTTGTTCGGGTTTATCAGACGCCTTCTTCTCCGGGAATTTGATCGAAAGGTTTGCAGAAGACAAGTCCATGGTGACCAGCATCTTCTCCCTGGGCTTGCCGGAGATGCTCCCCTTTGCCTCCAGGGAGCCGTCCAGTCCCATGCCCGACAGCGAAGGGAATATCCTGTCCCAGCCCGACAAGGGAATGTCGCTGCTGCTGACCTGCATGGAAAGTGACGGGTCGCTCTGGAATTTTGATATTTCTCCCTTGATATCGAGTTTTGCACGGTCCACGGTGAGGTCCGCTTTGCGGAACACGATCTTCTGCTCTTTGAGGTGGAGGGATAGGTCCTGTTCGAGCTTCAGGTTCAGTCCCTGGGCTATGGGTTGTTTTTTTGCAGCATCATTCAAGCCCAGTGAATCCACCTTTATTATGCCCGAAATCTTCAGACCGGAGGCGAGATCACCCGACATATCCGAGGAGATGGTCAATATTCCATCCTGGATCATCACCGGAGGTTTGGGCCCCAGGAACTCCATGATCCGTTTGACCGCGAAGTTCTGGACCGTCATCTGAACGGCAAGAGGCATATGGTCCGTGTCCAGATCCTTGCCTACGGGCCCCATGGTCCCCTTGATCTGGATGTCTTTTGCATCGCCGTTCATTCCGAAGGAAAGGGAGAAGGGGATCGGCTTTTCCAGAGATACATCCTCGAGCACAAGATCGAGGTGCTGGATCCGAAGTCCTTTCTTCATGGACTCGGACCCTGCGTCATAATATGAAAGATCCGCGTTGGAAATCCTGACCTGAGAGACGATAAGGTTTGTCAGGTCGGAAAGATGGGACTTGGTTTCTGCCTCTTTCTTCTGTGCTACGGCCGGCGGCGAGGCCGCCTTCCTGCCGCCCATATCGCTGAAGTTGAAGACCCCGTCTTTGTTTTTTTCAATGAGGATGCGGGGCTCCATGAGAATGACCTGGTCGACCTCCAGTTCTTTGTGCAGGAGCGGAAGGAACCTGATCTTGAGGTCCATGCCCGCCATGGAGAGCATGGGTTCGTCACGAAACCCTTTTGCGTTGGAGAGAGACACATCGATCAGCCGCAGGCCGAGCCCGGTAAAAATCGTCAGCCGGATGTCTCCCATTTTGATATTCCGGTTGATGACCTCTCCCGCCCTGGCCAGGATCTGGTCCTTGTATTTATTCAGGAATATGGGGGAAAGGGCGATGGCCGCTCCCATCATGACCACCAGCACCACGATGATGCCTGTGAGGATGATCAGCATCTTTTTCATGATTGCTCACCTCTTATGAATGCCCGGCAGCGCTTGCACCGGGTGGCAGCGTTTTCTTTTTACTTCTTGCCCTTGATCACTTCCACGTATTGCATTCTCAGGTCGTAAAGGATGGATTCGATGAACTGGGCCTCCTCCGGGCTCAGGTTTCCCTGGGCCTTCTTCTCCAGCATGGCGATGATATCAATGGTCTGCTTGGCAAGGTCCAGGTTCTTTTCCCTGGTTTTTGTAACCGGGTTGGGGATAATCCCCATCTGCATCATGGCCGAGCTGCTCAGGGAGAGGATAAAAAAACTGAAGTCGATCTCCGGAAGAGGGGCGGCCTTTCCCTGCGTTTCGGCACCCTGTTTTGCTTCTTCAGACATGACTGATCCTCCTTTTTGTTTTTTATGGGATGAGTCCCTCCGGTAAAAAACGGTTCTTCCTGAGGAAGCGGCCCGGCCGGATGGTAGTGAGAGTCAGTACTCTATATAACATAGAAAAAGGGGTTCTGCAAGCGAAGGTATATCTCGTGAAGGGATATCCCGGGGCATCTTCTTCCAGCCGGAGCGGGAGCAGAAAAACAGAACCGGGGTCTATTCCTTCACCTGACGGTTCAACTCGATCAGTTGTTTGAAGACAAAACGCATGATGGCATCCCGGAGGCGCCCGTCAAGGCTGTAAAACTCAATGCCGTATTCATACAGGATATGCTTTTTTGTTTTCTTGACAATCCCGCATCGGATCACCTTTGAGGGGATGTCATCAATATCCATCTCCTGGGCAAGGCTGAAGAAGAGAACGAGTTCGCTGCCGACAGGGATCTCCCGGTCGGTTTCCATGAGGACACCTCCGGCACTGATATTCAGGATCGTTCCGTAGAAGATGCTCTCAGGCTCCTCCATGGGCAGGGTGGGGGCGCGGCACGTGACCGGGATGTCCACAAAGACCCGGAAATATTTTCTTCTCTGCAGCCGGAGAATCTCCCTGGGAGAGGCGAGGATCATCCTCACGGAAGGACCTCCTTCGTATCCTTCCACCTGGGTTTCGAATCCGTACCGCTGGTCTTTGTAGACATAAAAGACCCAGCCATGGGTTTTCTCCGGCACGTGCCTTATCTCCGGCAGGGCCACATAGATCAGGTCCTCCTTGATTTTTTCGACGCGGCTTGTATATTCATCCAGGAAATCAGGATGGTCGAAATCAATCTCGATCCGCTGGTTGACCTTGAGAAAAGACCGTATGTCTTTGATAATCGTTGTGTCGTACTTCATGAATGAGTTCCTCTTCCCTTCATGGCATTATGGTACATGCGTCCGGTGCGGTCATCAGGCGTGCCGGCCCGGGATGCTTGTTGTGACATGATTTGCCTAACTATAACCAAGCTCCCGGAGCAAGTCAAGAAAAGCGGTTCAGAATGCGTAAAGGAGGCCCACATGGTAAAAGATGAGAAGGATATAGAGGACCAGGATCATGGAGGTCAGACTGCGGACAAAGGTGAAGTTTGTGTGAAGGCAGAGAATGAAGATTCCAATCGAAGTAATCAGGAATTTGTACGGGAAAAAGGCGGACGGCCCATATTTGATCAGAACCTCCATGATCGGGTTCAATTCTCTTCCGCCAAGGGAGAGATAATGGTATGTAAATATGCCGTCAAACATGGAGAGGATGAGGATCAGAATCAGGGAGAAAAAGAACACGGGGCTGTATTGGTCCACATAGTAATTGATTTGCGGGTCTGCGGCGCGGCGGTGTGCCTTTCTCCTTCCGGAAAGCGTATATCTTCCCATGAGGCGCGTCGGCCTCTTTCTGCGGTCATGAGGATTCTGACGGTTGCAGTATTCTTTCTGGTCTGCTATGGTGCCCATTCTTTACCCCTTGTATTTGTTTTTTGCAATTCATATGCCATCCTGGCGATCTCATGGTAAATAATTTAAAAACACAGGATAATCAAGCAGTTTCAACATTATTATAGACATAAAGGGCGGGATTATTGCTATTTTTCAGCCGCTTTCGATGGAAAAATATTTCCTAAAAGTGGAAAAATTTTTCCCAGAATAGGAAATGTTTTTCCTATACGTGCCGGATAGCCGGAAAGTCAATCCAATCCATAATTTAAGGATAAAGTCTTAGCTGCTGTGATGGGAAGTGCCCCATGAATTGGGTGTATCGGAGGACACGCAGATCTGAGTGTCCCTATTCGTAAATACGGTGGCACTCTCGGTACTTCACCATATTTACGAACAGGACCACTAAGTTTTTGTACGGGCCTTTTTTTTGCCGGTCAGCCAGTCGGCCAGGCCCCGCTTCTCCGGGGTCTGGGGTTCAGGAGAGAGGCTTTCTCGTGGATCCTCCAGCGCCATTTCCCACCATGCATTGGGTGTGGTCATACTGCATGAGGACCCGCATTTCATGGGGTCGTAGATCTTGATCCAGGAAGGGGATTCCGGGGTATGAACATAAACCCAGCCGGCGCCGTGCTTTCGGGACTTGATTTCTTCGGACCGGTCTGTCAGGAAAAGAGCGGCTTCACCCCCTCCGGAAACAAACAGGGATTCCATGCCTTTGTCCGGGGAGTGAATGTACCACGGACCCATGGATTTGATCTTCTCGATCAGTTCGTTCACACGCTCCCAGGTGAGGAGCCCTGTCAGAGGATTGGAGTGATTGGACATGATAATGAAATGTATATCATAGATGAGTCAGGAATTCAAGAAATGAGTTATGGTCGAGTTACGATCGATAGCAGATTTGTCCTCCCCAAACCGGGTGCCGCCGGGCTGCCAGCCGTACAATGCGTTTTGAAGGTTCAGCTCTGAAGCACTCCTTGTTCAGAAGGTTATACCTTCATCCTGGGTTCAGAATTTCCGCCTTGATCTTGACCACCACCTTCTTGACCCGTTCAGGCATATCCCCGATGATCAGGCAAGGCATATGGGCGTCCTGGGGGAAAAAGGCGGCAAACATGCCGCGGCACAGGTCCAACCGGCCCGGCCCGGGATGAGGGCGGCTGAAAAATTCAGCGTCCTTTGATTCATCGTACGGCGTATGGACCTCAAGTCCATGGACAGGGAACCACTCGATCCTCTCCCGGCCAAGAAGCACGGTTTGAATATCCACATATTTCCGGTGTGCCTCGAGCACGGCCGATTCGGGGCCGCGGGTTTCATAACTCATAATTCGTGCGAAGATTTCCTTCCCCTGCAAAGGGTACTCCCCTTCTTCAATATCGGGTGTCAGGGATATCAGAAAATCAAAGGCTTTATTCCAGTCCGGACCCATGTTATAAGATCTCCAGTGCCGCAGCTCATCGACGATCATATGTTTTTCTCTCCAAATCAGATATATTAAGGGTCTCGTAATAGAATTGATATGGATTGTAAAATCTCCCCTCGCCCCTCTTTTCCAAAGAGGGGGAAATTCCTCCCTTTGGCAAAGGGAGGTGAGGAGGGATTTATAGAGATCATGTCGTTACAATTTTAAGACCATTAATATTGCATGGTCCATCGCCTTTCCTCTCTATAATATTTTGCCTATCCAATATTTTGCAACGTAAGAAACAACGCCCCCAAGTCACCTACGCTGCTGCCGAACGCCGAGTTGAGGGGCGCGCCGCCGATAGGCGGAGCGTCCCCTCGAACGTAGTGTTATGCCGCATGGTTTTCATGCGAAATGCGGGTGACGCGGTGGTTGAATATTCCAGTTCAGACGCTTTGGGAAAATATCTCCTTGCGGCCGACGCATGCACGCAAAGCGGGAAATAGTCTTGGCGATAGCGATGTTCTTTTCGTGGACGTACCGGGCTTCTGCATTGCCAAATGCGTCGTCGCCTCTGTGAGCGCCTGAGTAGTAATAGCTGACAAAATCTTCCAACTCGTCTTCGTGCCAGTGGAATCCTTCGCCGCAGAGGGCAAGAACAAATAGCGATCCATTCCCAGAAAGATTGCCTTCCGCGATCTTCTGCTCCAGCTCTAGCGAATATTCGAGCATGCGGCCGCGGACCGCAAACATGTTGTGCCAGAGTTCCCCGCCAAGCCATTCCTTCGAAAGGATGACAGAGACATTTGAAGGAAACCAACCCTCGGCGTGGGCTCGCTCGAATTGCTCCCAACGATCTTTGGCCAACGGCTTGATGGTTTTGACATCAACATAAACTGTAACGCCCGCATCTGTTGTTGCACGAAAATCAATGGACTTGGCGCAACCCGGCAACGCAGGTTCATATTCCAAGCAAGTGAACAACGGGTCACGGTTTTCAAGGAGAGCGTCAGCGATACATAGCTCGTTATGTGTTTCATCGACTGCGCGAAAGTGCGAACGAGAATTGGCCTTTACGTCCTCGATGGCTGAAGAGAAGCGGTCAAGAAGCGGCTGCCAAGTTTTGAACCGATCGGACGCGCTCTCGAAACGGCCACGAAACGTTGTCAACACCTCATTTGCATAGGCATTTGTCCAGTCGATGTCGTCTTGGGGCCAGTCATGGGGGCCAGGTCTTGCGATTTGACTTATCCCCTTTCCCTTCTGGAGGAGCCGCCTGATGATAGCATGCAAGCCGCAAGACCTGACCCCCCAAGCCTACTTGACCCCCCAAGCCCTCACTCTGCAAGCCGTTGTTAGACCGCCACCACCAAGCCTCACAAAGGTCGGCATCCGCGAGCTACTTGCGTCCCGAGGCGATCCAGGTCGTCCCACGCACCACGACCTTGTCACCGGAGCGACTCCGCTCCGCCTCCGCGTGAACCTCACGGTCGACTACACGCTGATCGTCGGACGAGAGCTGCGCGTACAGTCGGGCAATCGGAGCGCCGATCTCACGGATGAACGTCCAGTAATCCTCCCCGGACGTGAACTCGCCAACCACGAAATCGAACGGCTCAATCTGAACATCGCCGAAGCCACCCGCCTCGATGGTCGACCGCAACCGCGCTTGGTCGGCGAATGCGAAGATCCCGGGCGTGCCGGGGGGCGGCGTGGGGATGTCCAAGTGGTTGCGGATGACCCCCAATGCGATCATCACGAACGGGTTCTGCTGTGGGCTCGCCCAGGCTGTGAGGGCGATGCGGCTGCCCCGCCGGAGCGCCGCGTGCGCCCCTTTCATCGACTCGACGGGGCTCGGCATGAACATGATGCCCCAGCGCATCGTCACGGCGTCGAAACTGTTCGCCGGTACGTCGAGCGCCTCCCCGTCGAGGCAGCGGAACTCGATGTTTGTGAGCCCGCGCTCTTTCGCCTTCATCCGCGCGTAGACAATCACAGGCTCCACGAAGTCGGTCGCGAGGACGGAACCTTGCGTTCCGACGCGCTCCGCCACGCTGATCGCAGGTTGCCCTGTGCCGCACGCGATGTCGAGGACGCGCATGCCGGGCTGGATGCCCGCCTTCTCGATGAGCTTGTCAGAAACGGGCGCGCTGAACCGTTCAAGGAGCGCATGGTGCTTGTTCCACCCCGCCGCCGTTGCCGTCCATCCGGCGAGCTCTCGCTCTTTGGCCGCTTTGACGTCGACTGTCTGCGTCATGTCTTCTCCTTTTTTCGGTTGGAACGAATGACCATGTGATTTGGGTCGGTCTAACGTTCCGCATCACCCGCGCGCGCTGCTCTTGCGCGCGTCGGCGTGGATGCGGTGGTTAGTTGTCTCATTTGAGAGTGGGCCGGAGGTCACCCACGCGCAATCGATCGAGTTGCGAGAGGCGGCCTTTGAAATCTTCAGACGACAGCAGACCTTCTCGATACAACGTGCGCAGGAAGTCCTCGGCGGTTTCAGCGCTCTTGCGGTTGTTGCACTGGCGACACGATGCCACCACATTACGATAAGAGTTGTCGCCGTTCGGCCTCGAAATCACGTGCTCGATGACGTGGTTTTCGGCATTGAGGCCGGCGAGACAGTAGAAACACCGGCGGCCCTCGCGCTCAAGAATTAGCGTTCGGTTCTCTGGGATCTCAAAGAAGTCCATTTGGTCCAAAGTCAGCGCAGCCTCCGGTACGGCAACGGGAATGACGCCAGGAATCTCGTGCGGTGGTATCAGCCTCAGGCGCGTGCCAGTGCGCTCGCTACTCAAGACCTTGATGCACCCTTTTGTTTCGAGACTTTTGAGCTTTTCGTAGATCGTGCCTTCGGACGGCGGCGTGCCTGCGGTGCCCACGCCAAAGGCCATTTTCTTTCGCGCGGACTTAAATCCTATGGTTGCTTCGGTTTCGCCCACCGCAATCGTGTGGCGCAGGATATAGAGGTAGAGCGCCTGCTCGTAGACATCAAGCCTCGGGGCCAGGTGATCCTGGAACTGTATGAACAGTGCGCGAAAATCGGTCATGGTTTGAGACAACTAACAATAATTAGATTGATCCGCATAGTATGCGGAACACCGGTTTCTGATCCATATAACACACCGTTGAAACAGCGAATGCTGCTGCGATAATGCCTGTATGCTCAACCACTTGCGTCGATTGGGATTTGTTATCATGGCGTCTTATATGGATCAGCATAAAAATCCTCTAAGTCCATTTCAAAGCCCGTCGACAGGACTGCGAACCCCAGATGGTCCACGGTTGAGGACATGGGTGTAAATCATGGTCGTCTTCACGTCGTTATGGCCCAGAAGCTCCTGAACGGTCCGAATATCATAACCGCCTTCCAAGAGGTGGGTTGCAAACGAATGCCGAAAAGTATGGCACGTGGCTCGCTTGGTCAATCCCGCTTTTGTGACGGCATCTTTTACGGCTTTTTGAATCAGTGATTCGTCCGTGTGATGCCGTCCCTCTTCACGGGTCCGGTGGTTTCTCCACCGGTTTTCCTGGGGGAATACCCACTGCCAGCGCCAGTCTGCTGGAGCGTTGGGATATTTGCGGTCCAGGGCGTGGGGCAACTGAACGCGGCCCCAGCCTTCGGCCAGGTCCCGCTCCTGGGTTGCCTTAACCTTGCGCAAATGGTCTTGAAGCGGTTTCTTGAGCGATTCTGGGAGCATCGTCATACGATCCTTGGCGCCTTTGCCGTCGCGGACGGTGATCTCGTTTCGGGCGAAATCGATATCCTGAACCCGCAACCGCAGGCATTCCATGAGCCGGAGACCCGCGCCGTACATCAGCGAGGCCATAAGCCACTTGTCACCTGTCAGGTGGGCGAGGACGGCTCTCACCTCATCGCGTGTCATGACCACGGGTATATGATGAGGCCGACGCGCCCGGATGACCTCCCCCAGTTCGCCGATTTCACGCCCTAAAACATGTCGGTACAAAAAGAGCAGAGCGCTTAAGGCCTGGTTCTGGGTGGAGGCGCTGACCTTTTCTCGGACGGCGAGATGGGTGAGAAATGCGTTGATCTCGGGTTCGGCCATCTCGGAGGGATGACGCAGCTTGTGAAAAAATATGAACCGCCTGACCCAAAGGCAATAGGTCTGCTCGGTCCGGCGGCTGTAATGGCGCGAACGCAGGGCCTCGCGCATCTGGTCGAGGAGCCTGGGCTTTTGAGGTTGTGGAGGCCGCATGGTATAGATTTTAGAGGTTGAGGCGCAATTGATCGGCGGGCAATTGATTTCAGGCATATTTTGCACCGTGGTTTTGTTTAAATAATAATTTGGCAGTATATCTTCGGGGAATTACGCCTGTCAAGAATAATTATAACCGGAAAGGGGAGGACCAAGAAGTACCCTATGCATGCATAGATCAACCGTGAGCTTGATTGCACATCTTCGAACCAAGAAGTATCTGGTTGACAATAGGTATAGTTTAGGTATAATTATTATACATGGAGTTTGAATTTGACGCCAGGAAAGGTGACGCCAACAAGATAAAACATGGGATTGATTTCTACGAAGCCCAGGTGCTGTGGGATGACCCGGATTTTATTGAGATCCCTGTAAGAACCAGTGATGAACCAAGATTACTGGTAATCGGAAAAATTGCGGGAAAGCATTGGTCAGGGGTTATTACCTATCGGGCCGGTAGGACAAGGATTATTTCGGTACGACGTTCGAGGAAAGAGGAGGTTGATATCTATGAAAGCCAAAGAGTTTGATGAAAAATTTGATAAAGGCGAGGATATTTCCAAACATCTGGATGTGTCAAAGGCGAGAAGGCCTGAGCACGAGCAGAAACGGGTGAATGTTGATTTCCCTTTATGGATGATCCAGTTGTTGGACAGAGAAGCAAAACGCTTGGGTGTGCCTCGGCAATCCATTATTAAGATCTGGGTTGCAGAGCGTCTTGAAAAGGTGACTTGAGAGCCTCCGCTCCAGGTAAAATTTCGTGACTTTATCTTGGGAAGGAACTATAAATGTATAAGTACGAAATTATAATTTACTGGAGTGAAGAGGACAAAGTTTATATAGCTGATGTTCCCGAATTACCCGGATGTTCTGCACATGGACAGACTTATGATGAAGCTTTAGTCAGCGCAAAGGAAGCTATTCAATTGTGGATTGACACTGCAAAAGAATTTGGGGACCCTGTACCGGATCCCAAAGGACACCGGTTGATGTTTGCGTAATTATACAGAGTTGAGAGAGAAATGTCTTCTCTTGGCCGCCTGTCTTTGCAATCTCTTCGTCCGTGAAGTCTCTCCTCTACGAGCCATCGGCCTTTTCACAATCCTGAGGTTTTTGATCTGTCTCCCAGATATTCATTCATCCCCTTGATGGCGCAAAATTCCCCGCACATGGAGCAGACCTCCTGGTCTTGGGGAGGCGACGACTCCCGAAGGGACCGCGCCCTTTGCGGGTCCACGGAGAGGCGGATCTGCTCCTCCCAATTCAGGGCTCGTCTGGCTTTGGCCATGCGGATGTCCGCATCCATGGCGCCCGCGACCCCTTTGGCAATGTCGCCGGCATGGGCGGCGATTCGTGAGGCTATGACCCCCTGGCGCACATCGTCCACGGTCGGGAGTCTCAAGTGTTCCGAAGGGGTCACATAGCAGAGGTAGTCGGCGCCCGCTGCCGCAGCCAGGGCTCCTCCAATGGCGGAGGTGATATGATCGTAACCCGGTGCGATGTCGGTGACCAGGGGACCGAGTACGTAGAAAGGTGCGCCGTTGCAGAGCTTTTTCTGAAGCCGGACGTTCGTCTCCACCTCGTGGATCGGCACATGGCCCGGTCCTTCGATCATGACCTGGACCCCGGCCTCCCTGGCCCTCTGCGTGAGTTCTCCCAGGAGAATGAGCTCCTGGATCTGGCACCGGTCCGTGGCGTCGGCCAGGCATCCGGGCCGCATGCCGTCTCCCAGGCTGAGACAGAGATCATAACGTCCTGCGATTTCGAGCAGACGGTCGTAATCCTCGTACAGGGGGTTCTCCTTTTCATTATAGACCATCCATTCCACGAGGAAGGCGCCCCCCCGGCTGACTACATTCAATAGCCTTCCCTGGTGCTTCAGCCTTTCGACGGCGGAAAGGGTCACTCCGCAGTGGACCGTCATGAAGTCGACCCCCTCTGCGGCCTGAAGCTCGATCACGGAAAAGAGGTCTTCTTTGTCCATCTGGACCAGGCCTTGTTTCAGCGAAGCCCGGAGAGCGGCTTCATAGATGGGGACCGTCCCCAGGGGGACAGATGTCTGGGCAAGGATTTGCCGGCGTATCTTCGGGAGGTCGCCGCCTGTGCTCAGGTCCATAAGCGTATCGGCTCCTGCTTCCACGGCCACCCGCGCCTTCTCCATCTCTTCCAGGATATCCGAGTGGTCCCTGGATGTTCCGATGTTGGCGTTGATCTTGGTGCGAAGTCCCTGACCGATGCCCAGAGAGTCCACGTTTTTGCGCATCTGGTTTTTGGGGATGACCACCGTACCCTCTGAGATCTTGCGTGCGATCTCCTCGGGGGCCTGCTTCTCGGCCTGGGCCACGGCTCTCATTTCCGGTGTGATTTCACCTTTGCGTGCTGCTGTGATCTGGTTCATGTCATGTCCTTTCAGATAAAGAAAGCGTTCAGCGGTCAGTAAGGTCAAACTGCATGTCGATCTTCTATGGGATGAGTACCATGGAGGATAGAAACGAATTCTCCTGCCGCCTGTTTTAGATCCGGCGTGGCGAGTATTCCCGAAATCAATGCGATCCCATGGGCGCCGGCATCGAGTACGGAGAGGGCATTCTGTTTTTTGATCCCGCCGATGGCGAAAACCGGCACATTGACCTGCCGGACCGTTTTTTCGAGAAGCGGGAGTCCGAGAGGGTGGCCGTACTCCATTTTTGAAGGTGTTGCAAAGATCGGCCCCAGAGTCACGAAGTCGGCCCCGTCATCCTCTGCCTTCCGTACCTGCTCCAGTGAATGCGTGGAGACGCCGATGAGTCTGTCCGATCCCACAATCTTGCGGGCTTCCCTTGCACTGTAACTGGTTTGGGTCAGGTGGACGCCGTCGGCCTCTACGGCCACGGCAAGGTCGGCCCGGTCATTGATGAAAAGCCTGGCTCCGTGGTTTCGTGTCAGCGTACGCAGGGCCCGGCCCAGTTCAAAGAGTTCCCGGTCGCTCAAATCTTTTTCCCGGAGCTGTACGGCCCGCACTCCGCCCTCAAGCGCCTCGTCGAGTGCGGAGAGCAGATCCTGATTCCGGACCTGCTTTCGATCCGTGATCAGGTAGAGCTGGAAATCGATTTGTTTCATGATTGATTATCTTTCGTAAATGGTTCTAAACAGTTCAGTCTCGGTAACGATCCTGTTTTGTCAGCCCGTTTGAACGCACATTGAAACCGTGGAGCCCAGGCTGAGGAGCCATCGTGCTGAGGTCTGTCCCTTCTCCCCCGATGGGGGAGAAGGTTAGGATGAGGGGTAAAGATTTGATTTTCCCCCTCACCCCCGATTGATACATTCGAGGGCTGGCCTTTGTCCTCTCCCCCCTTCGGGGGAGAGGAGACTTCTCGATCATGATCATTGAATCAGCCCTTCCAGTGGACTGCTGGCCGAGGCATAGAGTTTTTTTGGGATACGGCCGGCCTTAAAGGCCAGGCGCCCGGCCTGGACCGCGTGGTTCATGGCACGGGCCATCATAACCGGATCTTTGGCCCCGGCGATACCCGTGTTCATGAGCACGGCGTCAGCGCCCAACTCCATGGCGATCGCGGCATCGGATGCGGTCCCCACACCCGCATCCACCACCACCGGCACAGAGATCGTTTCTATGATAATCCGGATATTGTAAGGATTGCAGATCCCGAGTCCTGACCCGATGGGCGCGCCCAACGGCATGACCGCAGCGGCGCCGGCATCTTCCAGTTTCCTGGCCATGATCGGGTCGTCATTGGTGTAGGGGAGCACGATGAATCCCTCCTTGACCAGGACCCTGGTGGCCTCGAGCAGGGCCTCATTGTCCGGGAACAAGGTTTTGGGATCGCCGATTACTTCCAGTTTGACCATGTCCGAGATGCCTGCGGCGCGGGCCAACCGGGCCGTTCGTATGGCATCCTCAGCCGTGAAGCACCCGGCCGTATTCGGAAGGATCTTGTATTTTTTCGGGTCGATGTATTCGAGAAGGTTCTCCTTGTTCGGGTCCGTGATATTGACGCGGCGCACCGCCACGGTCACCACGTCCGCGCCCGACGCCTCCACGACCCGCAGGGTCTCCTCAAAGTCCTTGTATTTGCCTGTCCCGATCCAGAGCCTGGATTTGAACTCGATCCCGGCGATAATCAACTTGTCTTCCATAGTGTTATCCTTCCTTCGTGTCAGTGGCCGTGTCAGTGTCGGTGGTTCGTGTCTGTTGTCCGTCGTCTGTCTTTTGCCTTTGTTGTCTTCTGCTCACTGCCCACTGCCCACTGCTTTTTCACCCGCCCCCCACAAAGCTCACGATTTCGAGCTGGTCTCCTTCATGGAGAGTCGTTGTATCATATGCCTCCGGCGGCACAATCTTCCTGTTCCTCTCCACGGCCACGCGGGCGCAGGAGATCCCGAGTTCCCCGATCAATACCGAGAGCAAGATCCCATGCTTAACGTTTTTGTCTTCACCATTGACAACAATCTTCATCTCGTCCCCTGTCTTTACGCTGTCATCCGACCATCTGTCGTCCGTCGTCTGGTTTTACCGTCCTCAGAGATGCACGTCCTCCTCCCCTCCGGCCACGCGCTCCAGACTCTTTTCCAGTTTCCGGCGCAGGGAATGGTCCTGAAGTGCGGAAAGGGACTCCCGGACCATGCGCACCCCTTGCGCTCTGGTTTCCTCCGAGGCATGATCCCGCAGGTATTCCATGAGCGAAAAAAGGGCATTGGGGAGGCAGTAGTCCCTGATCCCTCCTTTCTCGGCTTCGGATCGGAATCGGGCCCCGGTCCGGCCGGAACGGTAACAGGCCGTGCAGAGGCTGGGGACGAGACCGGCCCCGAGGATCGAACGGACCATGTCATCCAGTGATCTTGTGTCATTCAAAGAGAACTGGGATGCACCCCCGCCTTCTTCCGGATGGGTGTACCCGCCGATGTCGGTGCGGGATCCGGCGCTGATCTGCGATGCGCCTAGGTGGATGACCTGGTCCCTGAGACCGGCCCCTTCCCGCGTGGAGACCACCACACCGGCATAAGGGACCGAGAGCCGATAGACGGATACGATCTTCTTGAAGTCCTGATCTGAAACCGGGAAGGGAGCGTTGATCAGGGCCGCCCCTTGAGCGGGCCTGAGCCGGGGGACCGAGATGGTATGGGGCCCGGCGCCATGGCGCTGTTCCAGATACCGGGCGTGAGCGATCAGTGAGAGGGCCTCAAACCGGTAATCGTACAACCCCAGAAGGGCGCCCATGCCTATATCGTCGAATCCCCCTTGCATGGCCCGGTCCATGACCGAAAGTCTTCCATGATAGTCGCTCTTTGAACCCGAAGGATGCATCCTCTCGTAGGTCTCCCGGTGATAGGTCTCCTGGAAACACTGATAGACCCCGGCGCCCGAGGCCTTGAGCCTTGAAAATTCCTCTGCGGCCATGGGGGCGGCATTCACGTGGACGATCCGGATGCGCGTCTCTCTGTAGATGGCTGACACGGCATCGATGAGGTATTCCACAGAAGAAA
>CAKKPE010000030.1:0-24387 GCA_919901565.1 bacterium | reverse complement strand
AAGAAACATATGGGTCTTCGCCTGCCACCAGCAGGAGACGGCGGTACCCCCTGTTGTAGAGAAAAGCGGCCTGCTCTACGATCTCGCTGAGAGAGAGTGTCCTGCGGTCCGCCTGTTGATTGTCCCGGCGGAAACCGCAATACAGACAGTTGTTGGTGCACCGGTTGGAGATATACAAAGGGGCAAAGAGGACGATCCGCTTTCCGAATATCTTTTCCTTGACTTGCCTGGCCGTACTGTAGAGTTCATTCAGGCATGAATCGCCGCTCATATTTAAAAGTGATGCGGCATCCTCCAACTCGAGGCCATCCCCTTTTGCGGCCCGGGCCAGGATTTTTTGTATTCCTCCGTTTCCATCCGGACCGGTCTGAATCAGGGACTGGATGTATTCGTCATGGATCACGAGGTCATGAATGGTCTCCGCCATCTTTATTTTTCACCTTCCTCTCCCAGCAGGATGCGAAGGACCAGGCTGGCCTGGTGGTGTGCGGCCACACCCACCCGGGGGGACATCAGCCCCACGCCGGGCCCGGCGGCCGTTTCCCCGTCCCCCACCATGAAGCATCTGCCGGAAAAACGTCTGATCCGGATCTCTTCGGAAGGCCCGTACCCGGCCAGGCCCGAGACCCCCACCACAAAGGCATCCGGAAGCCTTGAAAGGACCGTGTTGCAGAGCATGGCCTTGGCGTCCGGAGCATCGAAGGCCTCCACCACCACGCCGGCCCGCTTGAAGATGCCGGGGATATTCTCGGCGGTCAGGCGGACCTCATGGCCTGTGATTCGGATATACGGGTTAATTCTCTTAAGGTTCAGGGTCAATGCCTCCACCTTGCTCATGCCGATCTGATCCGTAAAGTACTGCTGCCGGTTCAGATTGGACGGCTCCACCACGTCGTAGTCCGAGAGAATCATCTCTCCGACTCCGAGCCGGGCCAATGCCACGGCCACCGAAGAGCCCAAGCCCCCAAGTCCGGCGATCCCCACCGAGGCCTGTTTTATTTTTTCATGGACCCCGGGGGTATGCCGGGCTGTGACCAGGGCCTCAAACTCCTCTGCAGAAGGGGCCTCTCCGCGCCGGATCAGGACGACCCCGTCTCCAGCCCGGAGTGTGCAGTTTTCCCGGACCGGGAACCCGTTGACGATCAGCAGATCGGCATCGGGCTTGAATTCCTTATGAATGTCGAAGAGTGTCCATGACTCCGGCAGGTCATGATATCTTTCGTTGATCTTGATCATCATTTAAGGTTTCTTTCCATTTAAACGCGGAGGGCTTTTAAGCTGAATCCCTTGAAGATCCGGATGCGGAAGGAATATCGTGATTTGGAAGAAAGGGGAATCCCGCCTGGAGCAAATCATTATCCAAACCGCTTCCCTACGCTGGCATTACCCAGATCAGGTTCAAGGGGTTGCCCGTGTTTTACAGGCTCTCAGTTGTTACAACTCCCCCAGGGTTTATCCGGAGATTAGCAGAACCGGTCCGGCATGTCAAACGCTATCGTCATGACGGCTTTTTATAATCGGGCCGAGGATTATCTCCCTGCAGAATATTCTTTTCCTGGGGAAAAAACCGAAATGTGCTCGTCAGGGTTTGCAATTGACTCCATCGGAGCGATGTGCTAAAAATAGATAATTTTCAAGCAGTTATAAGTGGAGATATATCATGAGCAGCCTCAGGAAAACAGACGGAATCAGGATCATGAGCGTCCAGCCCGGATCCAGGGCCGAGATATCCGGGATCAGGGAGGGAGATTACCTGCTCCGCATCAATGGATACCCCATCCATGACCCGATCGATTACCGGTTCTTTGAAAGCGAGGAAGAGGTCGTTCTTGATGTTGAGCGTGAGGCGGCCGGCCATCGGGTTGAATTAATCAAGGAAATTGATGAGGATCTCGGGCTTGAACTCAAAGAGCCCCGCTACAGGAGATGCCGGAATCACTGTATCTTTTGTTTTGTCCATCAGATGCCCAAGGGTTTGCGGAGTTCCCTGTATGTGAAGGACGATGATTACCGTCTCTCCTTCATGCACGGGAACTACATTACGCTGACCAATCTCGCTGAACCGGATTTTGAACGGATATTTGAGCAGCGTCTCTCCCCGCTCTATGTTTCGGTGCACGCCACAGAGGACGCGGTCAGGCAAAGGATACTGGGGAACCCGAAGGCGCCTTCTGTTCTCCCGGCCATGAAGCGCCTGATATCCGGCGGGATCCGGCTGCATACGCAGATCGTCTTGTGTCCGGGCGTCAATGACGGGGCCGTGCTGAAGCATTCCGTCAAAGAACTGATGGGCCTCTGGCCGGGTGTTGAATCTGTGGCCGTGGTACCGGTGGGGCTGACACGGCACCGGGAGCAGCTGGAGCCCCTTCAGAGAATAGATAAGAACTATGCCGGGTTGGTTCTGGACCAGGTCGAGGCCATGCAGAAGATATGTCTCAGACAATTCTCAGGCCCCTGGATCTTTGCATCCGATGAATTCTATCTCACCGCCGGCCGTTCTTTTCCTCCGATAAAGAAATACGGGGAACTTCCCCAGTTGGAGAACGGCGTCGGCATGGTGCCGTTGTTTGTTGATCAGGTGGAAAAGGCGCTGAACCGGCTTCCCAAAGGCAAGATAAAGGAGAGATATGCCATCGGGACCGGTATTCTGGCCTACCCTGTTTTACGCAAGCTGCTTCAGAGGATTATGGATCAAACCGGGTGCAGGGTGGACCTCGTGCCGGTCAGAAATCGGTTCTTCGGGGATTCGGTCACGGTTTCAGGCCTGATCACCGGAAGTGACTTGATCCGGGCATTCTCAGGGCATACCCATCCCGGCCCAATCATTCTCCCCTCCAATATGCTCCGATTACAGAAAAGGACCTTTCTGGACGGCACAAACACCCGAGACGTCGAAAAACGCATAGGCCGTAAGATCCGGTTTGTTGAAAACAGCGCAGAAGGGTTTTTAAGCCTCTTTTTATCCAGTTAGAATTCCTTAATTTTGTTAGAGAAAATACTTTCCCCGTTATACCAGAATAGACCTTGACAATTTTGGTCACCATCACTTAGAATTTTAATATAGGCAATTAGCTGATTCCTTCATGATTCTGTATACCGTCCGCTGAGGAGAATATTTCATGGCAGGGAGATTAGGCGCCCTTTTGATTAATGCGAATTTGATCAGTGAAGATCAGCTGCAGAAAGCCCTGACCAAACAAAAAAAGGATGGTGGAAGACTCGGAAGCAGTCTGGTCCATATGGGATATATCAAGGAAGACCGGCTCATTGCTTTTCTCAGCCATCAGTACGGCATTCCGTCCGTGGATGTTGCAAAGTTTGAAATCGATCGTGAAGTGATCAAGCTGATTCCATCGGAAGTCGCCCAGAAATACATGATTATCCCTCTCAACCGGACCGGTTCAACCCTGACCATCGCCATGGTCGATCCATCCAATGTCTTTGCCATTGACGATGTTAAATTCATGACCGGATATAATGTGGAACCGGTGGTTTCCTCAGAGGCCGCGATCAAGGATGCCATAAACCGCTATTATGACTCGGCCGACATGCTCCAGACCGTGATGCAGGATATCCAGGAAGATGTCAGTATCGATATCATCGAAGATACGATAGATGATATTGACGTCGGGGATATCAAGCAGGCTGTGGAGGAAGCGCCGGTTGTCAAACTGGTCAACCTGATTCTTGCAGAGGCCATAAAAAAAGGCGCCAGTGACATACATATTGAACCCTACGAAAAGGATTTCAGGGTCCGTTACAGGATTGATGGGGTGCTCTACGAGGTGATGGCCCCGCCTAAACGGCTCAAGGATGCCCTGACCTCTCGTTTGAAGATCATGGCCAAATTGGATATTGCCGAGCGGAGGCTCCCCCAGGACGGCCGCATCAAGCTGAAGATGAAAGGCAAGGAAGTGGATCTCCGTGTTTCCTCACTGCCGACCCTCTTTGGCGAAAAAGTCGTTATGCGTATTCTGGACAAGAGCAACCTGATGCTGGATATGACCAAACTCGGCTTTGAGGCCGAAGAACTTAAAAAACTGACCAAAGCGATCCTGGCCCCTTACGGAATGGTCCTGGTCACGGGGCCGACCGGAAGCGGTAAATCCACGACTCTTTATTCCGCTCTCGGTCAGATCAACAAGCCTGAGATCAATATCATGACGGCCGAGGATCCTGTGGAATATAACCTTTTCGGGATCAATCAGGTCCAGATGAAAGAAGAGATCGGCCTGAATTTCGCTGCGGCACTCCGCTCCTTCCTGCGTCAGGACCCTGACGTGATCATGGTGGGGGAGATCCGGGACTATGAGACGGCCGAGATCGGGGTCAAGGCGGCCCTGACCGGTCACCTGGTGCTCAGCACCCTTCATACCAATGATGCGCCCGGCACTATCAATCGTCTCCTGAACATGGGGATTGAGCCTTTTCTGGTCGCCTCTTCGGTGATCCTGATCATGGCCCAGCGTCTTGCCCGGAAGGTCTGTTCGGAATGCAAACAACCTGTGGAGGTTCCGGAAAAGACCCTGATTGATATCGGGCTTACACCCAAACAGGCAGCGGAGGTCACCATCTACCAGGGTGTCGGATGCCCGACATGCAACAATACCGGATACAAAGGCCGGTTGGGCCTCTATGAAATCATGCCCATCGATGAGCACATTCGTGAACTCATCCTTGAAGGGGCCTCTGCAGCGGAGATCAAGCAGGCAGCCATTGAAAACGGGATGATGTCCCTGCGCATGGCGGGGTTGAATAAGCTCATGAGCGGTGTCACCACAATTGACGAAATCCTCCGAGTCACATTCGGAGACTGACAGGGGTACAGAGGATCAGAAGCCGGGATTCAAGCGGATGTTTGATTTTACCGGGCGATTATTTAATATAGATAACAGAAAACTTTTTTTAGGAGAGTTACATGACCCTGAGTCTGCACCAGTTGTTGAAGACCATGATAGAAAAAGGAGCGTCAGACCTTCATATCACGACGGGTACGGCACCCCAGATACGGGTGGACGGAAAGCTGATGCCCATGAACCTCCCCCCCTTGGCTGCGGCCGAGACCAAACAGATCTGCTACAGCGTCCTGACCGATGCGCAGAAGCACCGGTTTGAAGAAGAAAATGAGCTCGATCTCTCCTTTGGGGTCAAGGGGCTCAGCCGGTTTCGGGCGAATTTTTTCATGCAGCGCGGGGCCATGGGCGGAGCCTTCCGGACCATCCCCTATCAGATCCTCACATTTGAACAACTGGGGCTTCCGGCAGTTGCAGAGAAGCTTTGTGACAAGCCCCGGGGGTTGATCCTGGTCACAGGCCCCACGGGAAGCGGGAAGTCGACCACCCTGGCTTCCATGATTGACAAGATCAACAGCGAGAGGCATGAACATATCGTGACCGTCGAAGATCCCATTGAATTTCTGCACCATCACAAGAAATGCGTGGTCAACCAGAGAGAGGTCAATTCAGATACGAAATCATTTAAAAACGCTTTGAAATATATCCTCCGTCAGGATCCGGATGTGGTCCTGATTGGTGAGATGCGGGACCTGGAGACCATTGAGGCCGCCCTGACCGTCTCCGAGACCGGCCACCTGGCTTTTGCCACACTCCATACCAACTCCTGTGTCCAGACCATCAACCGGATCATCGATGTCTTTCCCGCACATCAGCAGTCGCAGGTACGGGCGCAGCTTTCCTTTGTTCTTGAAGGGGTGATTTCCCAGCAGCTGATTGCCAAGGCTACCGGAGAAGGCCGCGTACTGGCCATCGAGGCGATGATTCCGAACGCAGCCATCCGGAATCTGATCCGGGAGGATAAGGTCCATCAGATCTACTCGACCATGCAGACAGGGCAGGAACAGTTCGGCATGCAGACCATGAATCAGTCTCTATACGATCTCTATAAGAGACGTTTGATTACTTATGAGGATGCCATAGGACGCTCCAGCGTACCTGAAGAGATGATAGGCATGCTTCAGAAAGCTGGCGCCCTTGGCAATCAGGACGACATGAGGACCCGCCGGTCTTCAAAGGTGAAGTACTAAAAGCGCCATGTAAAGAATACATTTCCTGGAGATAATTTATGGAATCCTTCAAGTATGCAGGTAAAACAAGTGCGGGGGTCATGAAAAAAGGCGTTATACAGGCGGCCTCGAAAGACGAGGCCATGTCCCTCCTGCGCCAGCAGGGGATTCGCTCCGCGACCGTAAAGCCCAAACCCAAGGATATCGAAATCAAGATCCCTGGCTTCGGGGGGAAAGTCAAGGACACGGAGATCGTGATTTTCACCCGTCAATTTGCCACGATGATTGATGCAGGACTCCCGCTGGTCCAGTGTCTGGGCATCCTTTCCACTCAGACAGAGAACAAGACTTTTGCAAAGACCATCGCAACCGTCAAACAGGATGTGGAAGGCGGGTCCACATACGCCGATGCCCTGCGCAAGCACCCGAATGTTTTCAATGATCTTTATGTCAATATGGTGGAGGCCGGAGAGGTAGGGGGTATCCTCGACACGATCCTCAACCGACTGGCCGGATATATTGAGAAGGCTGTGAAACTGAAGAAACAGGTGAAGGGGGCCATGGTCTATCCGTCCGTGGTCTTGAGCGTTGCCGTGATCGTGGTTGGCGTCATCATGGTTTACGTGATCCCCGTATTCCAGAAGATGTTTGCAGGGTTCGGAAGCGATCTCCCGGCTCCGACGCGTCTTGTTATTGCGATGAGTATCTTTGTAAAAGCAAACATTCTTTATGTGATTATTGGGTCCATGATTTTTGTCGCTCTCTTTTCCCAGGCTTACAAAAGGTCCCATCGTTTTAAGAAGGGGGTCCATATCTTTCTGCTCAGGGTCCCATTGATCGGCAGTCTGATCCGCAAAGTAGCCGTGGCCAAATTTACGAGAACACTCGGGACCCTGATCAGCAGCGGTGTTCCGATCCTGGACGGCTTGGAGATTGTGGCCAAGACCGCCAACAATAAAGTGGTCGAGGAAGCGGTCATGAAAACCAGAGAGAGTATCAGGGAAGGGAAAACCATTGCGGAGCCCCTGTCCGAGACCAACGTCTTTCCGCCCATGGTTGTCCAGATGATCTCTGTTGGAGAGCAGACCGGAGCCCTGGATGCCATGTTATCCAAGATCGCTGATTTCTACGACGATGAGGTAGACAATGCAGTGGGGACCCTTACCTCCATGCTTGAGCCGATTATGATGGTTTTTCTGGGCGGGACCGTAGGGTTCCTGGTTGTGGCCATGTATCTTCCGGTTTTCAAAATGGCGGAAGTCGTCCATTAACAGGGTCTGGCTGCATGCCGTCCAGGCGATGTTATGGTAGCCCTGGATGGGATGAGACTATCAGACCCATATCAGATCGTTTTCTTATGACCGAAAAATATAAATTACATTCTGATGACATCATGAACCGGCTGAAGTGGCTCATGCTCATGCGCGTGATCCTGGTCAGTTTCCTTCTTCTGGTAACGCTCCTTATCAGCCTCAGGAACCGGGACCAGGAAGTCGTCTCTTCCTTGACGTCCTTGTACCTCCTGATCGGATACTCCTATCTTCTCACGGCTGTTTCCGGGGCCATATTCAAGTATGTAAAGAAGCACGTATGGCTGAGCTATTTTCAGATCGTAGGCGATATCGTATTCATCACAGGGATTCTTCAAATTACCGGCGGGATTGAAAGTCCTTTTGTTTTTCTCTATTTCCTGTCCATTATCAGCGGAAGTATTCTTTACTACAAGAGAGGAAGTCTGACCGCTGCTGTCTTGAGCGCCCTTTCTTATATGGGCCTCTTTTATTTCAACACAGCAGGCTGGTACTGGTTTCATGCAGGCAGTTACCCCGTGCAGGAGATGACACAACTCTATTACCGGGGTTTTCTGAACCTTTTCTCATTTTTTGTCATCGCATTTCTAAGCAACCAGCTGGCAAAGCGTCTGGAAATTGCCGGGGAGGAAATAAGGGAGAAAGAGGACAGAATTGAGGATCTGCAGTCCTTGCATGAGAATATTATTGGAAGCGTAACAAGCGGCCTGATCACCACGGGTCTGAACGGCAGGCTGACCTCTGTAAACCAGGCTGCCCGGAAGATTCTTCAGATGTCCATGGGCGATATCCTGAAGTATGGGCTGGATCAGCTTTTTCCTTACCCTGAAGTCAGTGAATACCTTGCCAAAGATGCCCTGGATCAGGATGAAGACTCCATCCGGTTTGAGACGACCTATCTGAACGGGCATGGCGATGAGAAGATCCTGGGGATGACCCTCTCCCGCCTTCGGAACAAGGGCGCCGACTTCGCCGGGTTTCTTTGCACCTTCCAGGATCTTACCCGCTTCAAGCTGCTGGAAGAGAAGATGAAGAGAAGAGAGCAGCTGGCCATGATCGGTGAGCTTTCCGCCGCTATTGCGCATGAGATCCGCAATCCGCTCGCTTCAATGAGCGGCTCCATCCAGGTGTTGAGGTCGGAACTCGATCTGAGCAAAGAGAACAGAAGGCTCATGGATATCATCATCAAGGAGACGGATCGTCTGAACAGTCTGATCGGAAACTTCCTTATGTATGCACGCCCGCGTTCTCTGGAATGCAAACCTGTAGGGATCAAAAAACTTGTGGACGAGACGATCACCCTTCTTCAAAACAGCACAAGGATGACGGTTCCGGTCCGGTTTGAAACGGAAATTGAGGAAGATGCAGAAATTCTTGTTGACCCCATGGCCATCCGGCAGGTCTTCTGGAATCTTGCGATCAATGCCGTTGAAGCCATGCCGGAAGGCGGGACCCTCCGGGTGACGGCAACCAGAGTGCAGGACCGGAAACTTTCAAAAGGAGAGGGGCGTACAGGATTTGTGCGGGTCACGGTTTCAGACACCGGCGGCGGGATTGATCCGGCGGCCAGGAAGAAACTCTTTTTCCCTTTCCATAGCACCAAGGAGCGGGGATCAGGGCTGGGGCTTGCTATTGTTCATCAGATTGTCCAGCAGCATGCGGGCTGGATCGACGTGGTCAACAACGACCCCGGAACAGGAGCGGTGTTCCATCTCTATTTACCTGAGGCCGCCCCATCAATGGTATTAAATGGAGTATAGATGAATCCCATTTTAATTGTTGACGATGAACAGAGCATGCGGGAGTTTCTTTCCATCATGCTGGAAAAGGAAGGGTACTCTGTGAAGACGGCTCACAGCGCCAAAGTGGCCCTCCACATGATCGAGAAGGAAATCTTCGCCCTCGTGATCTCGGACATCAAGATGCCTGGTATGGACGGGATACAGCTTCTCGCAGAGATTCGGAAGATCTCTCCGGATACACAGGTCCTCATGATTACAGCCTTTGGTTCCACGGATACAGCGGTCGAAGCCATGAGGAGAGGCGCCATTGATTATGTGGTCAAACCCTTCAAGGTGGACGAGATCAAGATTATCATCCAGAATGCCATGGAGAAGAAGCGCCTGGAACAGGAGAACGCCCTGCTGAAGCAGGAGCTTTTATCGCTCGGAGGGCTGGACAGGATCGTGGGAAAGAGTCAGGCCATACAGCATGTTTTTTCGATTATCCAGAAGACGGCCAACAGCAAGAGCAACGTCCTGATTACAGGTGAGAGCGGTACCGGCAAGGAATTGGTTGCAAGGGCCATCCATGCTCTGAGCCAGCGGTCGGACAAGCCCTTTGTCAGCGTGAACTGCGGCGCGCTTCCTGAAAACCTTTTGGAAAGCGAACTCTTCGGCTACCAGCGCGGGGCCTTCACCGGGGCGGTAGAGAACAAGAAGGGGTTATTTGAAGTAGCGGATGGAGGGACGATCTTCCTCGACGAGATTGGTGAAATGACCCCTGCAATGCAGGTCAAGATTCTGCGCGTTCTGCAGGATCAGGAGTTTCGCAGGATCGGAGGGGTCGAAGATATCCGCGTGGATGTCCGCGTGATTGCAGCCTCAAATCAGAACTTCGATCAGATTATCAAGGAGAAGAAGTTTCGTGAAGATCTCTATTACCGGCTGAATGTGATTCCGATCGAGGTTCCAAACCTGAGAGATAGAAAGGATGACATCCCCCTGCTGGTGGGCCATTTTCTCAAGAAATACTCCCCTAACGGAGCGCTTTCCGTTGAGCAGGAGTGCATGGACCTTCTCGTCCGGCATCAATGGAAGGGGAACATACGGGAGCTTGAGAATGTGATTGAACGGGCCGTGGTGATGATGCAGGGAGACCGGATCACCATTGATTGTCTGCCCAGGCATATACTGGACGAGTCTGCTTCCTCCGGAGACCTTGTTGTGGAGATCCCTGCGGATGGAATGGATTTCGACCGTGTTATTGCAGAGATCGAGCAGGATCTCATCCTCAAGGCGCTTAATAAGAGTGGATGGGTCAAGAAAGAAGCGGCCCGCATATTGAACATGAGCTTCCGGTCCTTCCGCTACAAGGTGAGCAAGTACGGCATCAGCAGAATCGGCTCAGAGGATTGACAGGATCCCTGAATCCGGCCGTTCCCATTTCCGGTCAGTTCCCCATTTTTTCAGCTTCTTTGTAAAAAGCACCATGGGCTTGAATTCTGGTTTGGTATGTGGTAACGTACCGACTTAAGTGGCTCAGTAGACCTGTTCGTAAATAGGGCGGCATTTGAGTGCCGTAGAGCCGTCTCGTCGGCGTTCCGCTCCCTGCGGCGTACTACTGGGGGTATGTTGAAGGCGGGATCCTTATCCATCCCTGGGGAGAAAACTATGATCATACTCAAAATGATTGTCGCCCTGATTATTTTTCTTGGCCTCCTTTTTTTTGCCAATCAGAACAGTACGGATGTTTCAATCTATTACGGTGTCAGGGATCCGATTCAGATTCCTCTGTTTCTCGCCGTCCTTGTTTCTTTCCTGGCTGGGATGATCATCGCATTATTCATCAGCTACTTCGAGAAGTTTAAGTTCAAGAGGCAGCTTCGGGTTCTCAGGAGAGAGAAAAAGGAGATGGAAGGAGAGCTCAACTCTCTTAGAAAAATGCCCATCCTCGAATCAGTGGTTACAGCACATTCCAAAGGGGCTCCGCCTGATTCTTCGAAGGGGAGCGTATGATCCATCCGCAGGTAGATGCGATCCTTCTGGTCGGGATAGGACTCCTTGCCGGGGCTGTTATCGGCCGGGTCATCCCCAGAAAAGATCGCGTCTCCAAGGATCTGCGGCAGGGCCGTACCGGTTTCTACAAAAGCCTGAACTATATCCTGTCCAATGAGCATGATAAAGCCATCGAGGAATTCACCCGGATGGTGGATCTGGATTCTGAAACCGTGGAGGTCTATCTCGCTCTTGGAAGTCTGTTCCGATCCAAGGGCGAGGTAGGACGGGCCATCCGGATCCACCAGAGCGTCATCGTCCGCCCTTCGTTGGACAAGCGGATCAAGATCCAGGCGTACTTTGATCTGGCTCTGGACTACCAGACGGCCGGTCTTTTTGACAACGCAATTGAAACATTCAGTACCGTTATCCAGTTGGACCCCCATCATCTGCAGGCGCACCAGCACCTGGAAAAGATCTACGAGGAGGAGAAGAGCTGGGACAAGGCCTTCGAGATCCAGAAGAAGATCCAGAAACTGACCAACTCCAAGGACACCATGGTGCTGGCGCATCTGGAGACCGAAAAGGCCAAGCACCTTCAGGAGCAAGGCCCGATAGACGATGCGATACAGGGCTACAGGCGGGCGATCCAGATTGACCGCAGGTGTGTGGATGCCTATCTGCATCTCGGTGACCTGTTTCATCAGCAGGGAAAATATCAGAAGGCCATCGACATCTGGGAAGAGGTTTCAGAGTTGATCCCGGAATATGCCTTCCTGACCTACAAGAGACTGGAGAATTCCTATTACGAACTCAGCCGGTATGAGGAAATGGGAGAGATCTATAAGAGGAATGTTTCAAGGAATTCCAAGGATGTTCAGAGCCGGCTGGTACTGGGAGACCACTACGTCAGAAAAGGGGAGCTAAACGACGCCGTCCAGGAATACCAGGATGTGATCCGGATAAGCCCGCATTGCATTGAGGCCCACCAGAGGTTAGCGGAGATCCTTATGTCCCAGGGAAAGATGGAGGAGGTCAGACGCGAGTTGGAAGTTGTCATGACGATCTTTGCCACCAAGTACCTCTTTTACCATTGCAGCGTGTGCGGTTTCGAATCCAAGAATGTCCTCTGGCACTGCCCACAGTGCAAGAGCTGGGATACTTTTGTACATTAAAAAAGGGATGCGGTAAAAACCGCATCCCTTTTTTATTCATTAAAACCGGAATTCGTTATTCTCCTGTGGCCGCCTTGTGGAGTTTGATCTCGACCTTCTCAGTCAAACCGGCATAGTACTTGCGGAGAATCTTGAGTACCTCGCCGCGGCTGAAATGTTCCGAGACCTCTTCACCTTCGGAGAGCATCTTCCGGAGCTTGGTGCCGGAAAGGAGCGTGCGGTCTTCCTTGCCGTGGCAGCAGGTCCTCATGGAGGCCATTCCGTCGCACTTCTCGCAGTAGAAGGTCCAGTCGATCTTCAGGGGTTTGGTCTCCAGAGCATCCTTGGGGATCTCGTCGAAGATATGATGGGCATCGAAGGGGCCGTAATAGTCGCCCACGCCGGCATGGTCGCGTCCGACGATGAGGTGGCTGCATCCGTAGTTCTGGCGGAACAGGGCATGAAGAAGCGCCTCACGCGGCCCTGCATACCGCATATCCAGAGGATAACCGGCCTGGATGACCGTGTCCTTGACAAAATACTTTTCGATCAGGACGCCGATGGCGTTGCTCCGGACGTCGGCCGGGATATCCCCGGCTTTCAGTTTGCCGAGCAGTTGATGGATGAGCACGCCGTCACAGACCTCGATGGCGATCTTGGCAAGGTATTCGTGGGAACGGTGCATGGGGTTCCGGGTCTGGAATGCTGCGACCGTACTCCACCCCTTGTCTTCGAAGATCTTGCGGGTCTCGGCCGGGGACATGTAGATGCCCGGATATTTCTTGGGGAATTCGCCTTCACTGAAGACCTTGACCGGACCGGCCAGATTGACGTCTCCCTGCTCCATGACCTTGGCCACGCCCGGGTGCTCCATGTCGTTGGTCTTGAAGACGTGTTTGCATTCGAATTCTTTGTCCGTCTTGGTCATTTCATATTTTTCTTTCACGACCATGGAACCCATGAGTTCCCCGGACTCTTCATCGACCAGGGCGATCTCTTCTCCCACCTTGATGGAATCGGCCTGACCTTTGTTGGTGGATAGGGTAATGGGGATGGGCCAGAAGAGGCCGTCTTTCATTTTGTAGTTTTCGCAGACCCCTTTCCAGTCAGCCTTACCCATGAAACCATCGAGCGGGGTGAAGCCGCCGATGCCGAGCATGATCAGGTCGCCGGTTTCGCGGGATGCCATCCGGACCTGTGTCAGCGATTTGGCCTTCTTCTTGGCCTCATCGAGTTCTTTACCCTTCAACAGAAGGGGTTTTAAACCTTTTCCGCCATGCGGTTGAACTAATTTTGACATGTTTACCTCCTCTAAGACGATGTCTTCAAAACACTCTTGGCCGCCGGTCTGGTTCAGCCAAACCCGGCAGTCAGAATTTTATTATCCAAAAGGCGGCTGTTATTGAAACGTCCGCCGGTGATCATCATGACGGCTTCGTAAAAAATCCGTCTGCGGCGTTGCGCTTCATCCTTCGTCATTGCAACGTACCTTTCAGTACGCCTCATTCCTCAGGATTCGCGCGCCTTGCATCCGGAGCTTTTTACTGTGCCGTCCTATTTTCCAAGGTGACCGCTACCTGCTGCTCATCTTTGCGAAGACCAGTGCCGTGGTCCTGTAGAAGATATGGGCAAACTTGGAGTAGGGGGCATAGGCAAACAGATAAAAGACGGTGACCAGGTGAATAAAATAGACAGCCTTGGCCAATATGTTAGGATCCGTACTGTGCACGCCTCCCAGCATACGCAGGATCTGGGCCAGGAATCCAGTCACGCCGACCAGCAGGACCATCACGAGGAATCCCCAGTCGAAATAGGTCCCAAGCCCCGACTTTTCGTCTTTGGCCTTTCGGTTCAGGTACAGGAGCCATGCTCCTGCAATCAGGACGACAGCGCTTACATTCCCAATGAACTTCATCATCATCCAGAGCATCCGGCCCAGGACTCCCTCTTCACCCGTAAAATACATGATGATAAAACCGATGTTAGTGGTGATGAAAAGGCCGATAAAGGCGTAGAGAGTCAGCATATGCGCCGTGGCCCGGTCTTTGTTGACATCGCACTCCTTGAACTTTGAGTGCGATAGGATTTCTGTGACTACGGCGATGATGCTTCCCATCAGATTCCCGGTCGGGGCATTGGCTGAGTTGGCCTTCATGGATGCCCACATGTTGGTGATCCCCTTGTAGGCAGACCAGATGGCAAAGAGGGCCGCCGAGATAAAGGTCGCGTCCACGAGCCACGTATTGATAAAATTCCCGAAGGCCCCTTCATGCATCAGGGACTCGGGCAGAATCCTGTTAAGTGCCGGGGTGATCGCTGCAAGGACTGCCAGAATGACCACGGGTATGGCGAGGACCGTCAAAAGCGAATCCTTGTTGTTGACCGCCTTGGCCAGAAACGGCACCGGGGCATAATGCTGGATCGCCTGCTTGCGGATGGCCCCCATGACTTCGCCGGGCTTGGCTCCTCGAGGGCAGTAGGAGGTGCAGTCTCCGCAATGGTGGCAGAGCCAGATGTCAGGGTCGGAGACAAGCTTGTCTTTGAGGCCCCATCCTGCCCAGATCATCTCTTTACGCGGGAAGGGTTTGTTGTCAGGTGATTGCGGACAGACCACCGAGCAGGTCGCACACTGGTAGCACTGCTTCAAGGTGTCACCGCCAGCAGCTTTGAGTTCCCTGATAAAACTCAGGTCAGGTTTGACCACGGTTGTATCTGCCATTGTCTTCGCACCTCCTGATGTTATTCTTTTAGAATCCCTTGAAGGGGTTGAGTCCGACTTTGTCAATGGTCTCTACCATGGCATTGACAATCTCGGGGATCTTATCGAATTCATTGATGGATAACTGATGGACCTGGATCCTGTCGGATTCGAGCTGCAGCCGGTTCAGAGTCTCCTGGACCTTCTCGAGCCGAGAATTCGCCAGCTCGCTTCCCTTGATGAAATGGCACTGGTAGTCATCCCCGTGCTTGCAGCCGATCAGGATGATCCCGTCCATGCCGCTCGAAAGCGAATCCGCGATCCAGACCAGGTTCGTGCTCCCGAGGCACCGCAGGGGGATGAACCGGACCGAGGAATTGTACTGTAGCCTCTTCAGCCCGGCCATATCCACGGCCGGGTAGGCGTCGTTCTCGCAAATGAAGCAGATGATGCGGGGCTTCTCGTCATCGGGCTCTGGAACATCGATGGTCTTGAGCATGGAAGAGATGATATCCACGCTGTAGTCCTTGAAGGAGATGATCCGTTCCGGGCAGGCCCCCATGCAGACGCCGCAGCGCCGGCAGCGGTACGGGTTGGGTTTCGGGGTCCCTTTCTCATCTTCGTCGAGTGTCCCAAAGGGGCACTCCTCGGTACAGCGCTTGCACTGAGTGCACCGCTGGAGGAAGAATTCGGGGAAGGTCTGGTCTCCGGCTCTCGGATGGACCGCCTTGCCCTGTGAGGTCAGCTCCAGGCATTGGATGGCCTTGAGCACGGCGCCGGCCGCATCGGTCTGGCACGCCTCCGTATCCAGCGGCGCACGCACCGATCCCGCGGCGTAGATGCCGGTACGCTGTGTCTCGTAGGGGAAACAGATATAATGGGAGTCCGGGAATCCGTACATCAGGTGCGGAAGCTCTCCTCCGCGGCGGTAGTCGAGTTTCAGGATCTCCGGCTTGCCCACGTCATCTTCCCGGAATGGCTTTTCCGGCTTGCCGGCCTCCTGCGCCTTTTTCCCTTCCTGGATCCCCTTGGTCACCTCTTCCGGGGTCATGGTCAGAGCGGTCGCTGGTTTCATCCCTATGGCCAGGACCAGGAGGTCCGCCTCCAGCATGATCTTCTGGCCGAGCAGGGTGTTGTCCACCTCTATAGCAAGGTTCCCCTTCGGGCCGCTGCCGACAGAGACGATCTCCCCCTTGGTCAGGAAGATGCCTTCATCGGACTGGGCCTTCTTGTAGTAATGTTCATACTGGCCGGGTGTCCGCATGTCCTTGTAGATGATTGTCGCCGTGGCATTGGGATCGCTCATCCGCACGTACTCGGCCTGTTTCAGGGAGGTCATGCAGCAGACCGAAGAACAGTAGGGGAGATGGTTGGGGTCACGGGAACCGGCGCACTGGATGAATACGACGTTTTTGGCCGGTTTTCCATCCGATGGGCGTAAAATCTTTCCCTTGTTCCCGGACGCAATCTCCTCCATCTGGACGTTGGTGATCACGTTGGGACTCGTCCCGTATCCGAGATGGCCGAGCTTCTCAGCCTCGTAAGGCCGGAAGCCAGCAGCCATAACGATGGCCCCGATTTTTCTTTCCAGGGTCTCACCGTTTGCCTTTTTGATCGAGGCGTTATAGAGCCCGGGCTGTCCGGCTATATTGTCCATGGTGGCTTCGATGATCACCTCGATATTCTTGTCCGACTCCACCTGCTGGATCAGAGAGGCGTATTCAGGGTCTTGGAGGGTGTCAAAGTTACCCGACTTGGGAAATTGCTTGTACATCTTTCTCCCAAAGCCGCCGAGTTGTCCGCTCTTTTCCACGAGCACGACCTTGTGGTTGGTCCAGGAGGCCTCGAGTGCGGCCTTCATGCCGGTGATTCCTCCGCCGACGACCAGGATGGTCCGGTCAATGGGTTCGATGTGAGGCTCCGCAAGCTCCATTTTTTTGGCTTTGGCGATCCCCATCCGGATATAGTCCTCGGCCATCATCTGGGTATCTTCATCATTGGGCGGCTGGCACCAGGCTACCTGCTCACGGATGTTGACCCTCTCGTTGATCACCCCGGGGCCAAGATCAAAGACGTCGACCATGGCCCGGGAAGAACAGGCGACGATCACCGCTGTATTCACACCCTCCTTGGCGATGTCGTCCTTGATGATCTGCGCCCCTTCGTCACTGCAGAAGGCGGTGTGGTTCCTGCATATCGGAGCTTTGAATTCACTGGTGGCAACCTTGTTCAGCGCTTCGGTGTTGAGGGATTGTCCGATCTCACAGCCGGTGCAGATGTAAACCCCGAGTTTCTTCTCCATTGCGTTATCTCCTTACGATGCTTTGAATCGCCTTCAGGGCGGCGCCCGTGGCATCCAGCGTGCAGGAGGCCACGTCCGTGGGTTGTTTGGCAACGCCAGTTGCAACGATCCCGTTCCCGTTGGAGGCGATAAAACCGCTGATGTCCTGTTTCAGAGAGACCGGAAGCTTGTTTTCCCGTGCCGTAGGGTCCATGCCCGTGGCAAGAACCACCAGGTCCACGGTCTGATGTACTTTTTCTCCGGTCACCGCGTTCTCCGCCGTAACCGTAAGTTTCCCCGTTGCCGGATCTTCAGTGATCTCTGCAACCTTGCCCTTGATGAGGGTGGTGTTCGGCTGGGCGGAGATGGTCTGCACAAACTTTTCATACTTGCCCTGTGCCCGGAGATCTATATAGAACATATAAGCCTGGGCATTGGGATTGAGTTCGTGGAGGTAGGCGATATGCTTGAAGGTTGCCAGGCAGCAGACCGAAGAGCAGTGGGCCAGGTGGTTTTCATCACGGGAGCCAGCACACTGGACAAAGGCGATGGATTCGGGTTCCTTGCCGTCCGAAGGCCTCTGGATCTTTCCACCGGTGGGGCCGTTCGCTGCGGCCAGCCTCTCCATCATGACGTTGGTGATGACGTTTTTGTGCTTTCCGAAACCCAGATTGTCGATCTTGGAGGCATCGTAGGGATTCCACCCCGTGGCCATGACTATGGCGCCGGCCTCGATCTCGACCGTCTCCGGCTTCATTTCCAGGTCAATGGCGTTGTAGGCACAGGCCGCAACGCATTTTGCGCAGGCCGTTCCCTTGCAGACGCTCATGTCGATTGCGTACCGCATGGGAAAGGCCATCTCATGGGGAAGGTAGACGGCCTTGGTGGTGCTCATGCCGAGATTAAAATCGTTGGGCCGGTCCACGGGGCAGGCCTCTACGCATTTGCCGCAGGCCGTACACTTGGAGTTCACATAGCGGGGCTGAACCTTGACGCTCACTTTATAAGCGCCGTCACTGCCGCTCACCTTGTCCACCTGTGCCTGGGTGTAGCACCGGATATTTCTATTGGGGCGGATCCGCCGGAAGTTGATCTCCATGCCGCAGTAAGGGGGGCAGAGCTTGGGGAAGTACTTGTTCATCTGGGCCACCCGACCGCCCAGATAGGTGCTTTTCTCGACGATCACGGTCTTGTAACCGGCCTCGGCCGCTTCAATGGCCGTGGTCATCCCGCTGATTCCCCCGCCGACGACCAGGATGGTTTTTTCTTGTTCGGACATGTTTTCGCCTCCATGACGTTTCGTGTGCCCCGCTTTACTTTACACTCTTGTCGCCTCCGACGGCAGTGACAATAAAGGTCTCTTTCGTGTTTAAGTTGAACCACGCAGAAATTGGAAATCAAAGTATTTCTTGCACGCCTTTAAGAATCAAAGATCAAAGATAAAAAATCAAAATAACAAATCAAAATATAAAATTTGATTTTTACTCTGTCATTTTGATTTTTGATTCTTTATTTTTAATTTCTATAGCCGTTCAACATAAAGTATCCTTGGGTAAGCAAAAGTTATTAGAACCATTAATTGAAAAACCTTGATTTAATAGTTTTAATAACCCTCCGGGTGCTGTTTCCAGCACCCGGAGAAGTCTTTTGTAACACCGCCAGATTTAGTTGATGACCTCGACGTAGGGCCTCTTGGACATGGTGAATTGACCGGTCTCCATGTCGTACTTGGAGCAGGTAAACACCTTCCAGTTGTTGTCATCGATGTAGTCGTGATCAGCCCTGTAGTAGTAGCCCGGATACCGGCTTTCCTCTCTGTAGAGAATATGGCGGGCGTGGGCTTCGGCAGAGAGAATTCTGTGATAATTCTCCCAGCACCTCATGAGTTCGTGGAGGTCGGCAGCCGCCATCTTCAAAGAGTCCTCTTTCAGCAGCTGGAGTTGTTTCAGACCTTCATCGAGCATGGTCTTTGAGGTGACATACCAGGTGGAGATGCCGCCGAAGTACTCATCCGCAATCTTCTGAAGCCTGGCTTGCAGCATGGCAGGCCTGATATAATAGGGATTCACATCCGGATCCGTCGAGTAGGTCTTGTACTGCTCGTAAATCTCGTACGGCCTGTAGATTTCTCCCATCATTTCATCAATGCTTTTCCTCGCGACCGGCTTATAGCCGGCATTGTCGAGGATAAAGGCGATAGCGGCCTTTGCAGCAATCCTCCCTTCAGCGTGCGAGCCTGAGGAGAACTTGTGGCCGGATGCGCCGACAATGTCACCCATCATGAAGAGGCCGGGGACCGTGGACATCCGGTTGTAGCCCCAGGCCCAATCCGCTGGTGTGCCGGGGATATCGCCGGGGCCGCTGACCCAGAAACCTGCGCAGCCTGCATGGGAACCGAGAAGATACGGCTCCGTGGGCATGATCTCGGAAGGCTCTTTGTCCGGCTCGATGTTCTTGGCCGCCCAGAGACCGGCCTGGCCGATACACATATCCAGGAAATCTTCCCAGGCCTCGGCTTCAAGGTGTTTAAGCTTCTTTTTACCTTCCTTGTCGCCAAGCTTCTCCATAAAGGTCTTGTTGATGGCGGCCATGGCTTCGTGAGTCCTCATGATAATCGGGCCTTTACCGGCCTTCATGTCTTGCATCATGAGGTGGTTCCGGATGGTCGTCCCCATGCCATCCACATACTTGCCGTATTTCTCCCTTGCTTCCTTGAGGTGTTTCTCGTTTGCGCAGTAATCCTCTCCAAGGCTGTTGGTGGCCTTACACTTGAAGAAGAGGAACCAGGCGCCGACCGGGCCGTATCCGTCTTTGAATCGTGCGGGGACGAACCGGTTTTCCATCAGGGTCATTTCGGCGCCGGCCTGCATGCCGAGGGCATAGCCCGAACCGGAATTCCATACCGGATACCATGCACGGCCCTGGCCTTCCTTGCTGGACCTCGGTCTGAAGATGTTGACCGCACCGCCTGCGCCCAGGACCATGGTCTTTGCCCTGAACACATAGAACTTGTGTTCTCTGACGCTGAAACCCACGGCAGCGGCAACCCTCTTGGGGTCATTGGCATCCTTGAAGAGCCTGACGATGAAAACTCTTTCATAGAGGTTCTGGTCAACACCGGTCGCCTTCCGGTTGTATTCAAGGGCCTTCTTGGCCGCTTCGGCAACGATGACCTTGTACGACTCGCCGTTGATCATGATCTGCCATTTTCCGGTCCGGACCGGTGTGCCGCCGTCCTTCAACGATTTTTTGCCGGCTTCTCTGGCCTGGAAACCATCGAGTGAGAATCCGTCGTCACCCTTCTTCCAGATGGGGAGACCCCACTCTTCAAAAAGATGGACGCTGTCGTCCACGTGTCTTCCCAGGTCAAAAACGAGATCGTCCCGGGTAATTCCCATAAGGTCGTTTCTGACCATTTTGACGTAGTCTGCAACCTTGTTTTCGCCGATATAGGTATTGATCGCTGAAAGACCCTGCGCCACGGCCCCGCTTCGGTCTGTTGCAGCCTTGTCAACCATGGTGATCTTTATGCCTTTGGGTGTTGCCCACTTGGCGGCCTCATAAGCCGTACCACAGGCGGACATTCCCCCTCCGATGATCAGAAGGTCCGTGTCCACTTCAACAACCTCGGGTTTTGCACAATATGCAAACGTGCAGGTTTCTTTTTCCATTCGCCAACCCTCCTTTTTATTGTTTCCTGGCTTCGTAATTGAAGAAACCAGACTCCTTGATCTTTGAAAAATCAGGTTCCGGTTTGCCTGCATAAGGATCGATCGTCCCCTCTGCGGTGGTCCTGATGGGGAATTTGAATCTCTTCAGGTTACCGTTTCTGAACTTCACCGTCCACATGATGGCGTCCGTACCTCTCATGGGAATGACATTCGCTCCAAGGGGGGTGAAGTCCTGGTAGCCTCTGACCTCGATGGCCTGCTGAGGACAGATTTTTACACAGTTGTAGCACTCCCAGCACTGATCAACCTCTTGATTGAATGCTTTCATCTTTTCTCTGTCAAGAGTCATCAGGTCATTCGGACAGATGTACTGGCAAGCTGTCTTGTCCTGACCTTTGCACCCGTCGCATTTTTCAGCGATTACGAAACTTGGCATCTTTAGGCCCTCCTGAAAAACGTTAAATTAGGATTTCTGTATCTTTTCCATTAATAAAACAGAAGCGTTCTTTACTTTTCCTGTTCGTTGTTCCACCTCCCTTCGCTGTTTGATAAAGTTGTTGAATACATATATGTAAGCCGTTCCCGTGCAGGAACAGGGTATGAATAAGCGATTTAAGGCAATCAATAGAGTCATGCAACCCATAAAAATAAGAAATAGTCTCTAATTAGAATATTAGTATGTTATAATAATTATAGAAAGTAAAGTTAATTGTTCTTATTCAATCTTAAGAAAATATTATAGGGACCTCTCTTCTACCCGGAACGAGACAATTTTATGAGAGACCCCGGATAGGAATTCGAATACTAATACGATCAAAAACAGGAATCAAGATAAAACCTTAAAACCATATATTTGTAATTCTTATAAATGTATTAAGATATATAATTATTAATAATCATTATCCACAGAGCCTTGATTGCCCGAAAAGAACGCTGTTTGATTATGGTTTCAATTTGAGGGATGCGGCTTCTGCTGAATCCATACTTTATCCGGGCGGCCAGTGCATCTGGCGGCCGCCCAGCAGATGGATATGAAGGTGGAACACAGTCTGCCCGCCTTGGGGCCCGGTGTTGATCACGATCCGGTAGCCTTTCTGATCCAGTTTAAGCTGTTTGGCAATCTCATGCGCGGCCCTCATCAGGCGGTGTAGCAGTCCATCCGGCGCGGCATCGATCTCGTTTAAGGAACCCAGATGGACCCTGGGGATGATCAGCAGATGCACGGGGGCCTGAGGATTGATGTCCCGGAAGGCCAGGCAATGTTCGTCCTCGTAAACTCGTTCTGTCTGCCGTTTACCGGATATGATCTCGCAAAATAGGCAACCGTTCATTTTTCTCCCCTGTTTTTTTCCAGCCGGTTGGGCAGCTCACGGTTGAATTCGTTGATGTATTTCTGAAATTGCCTGAAGCCCTGTGGCCCGATCTCGTGTTCGATTTTCTCCATGAACTCCCTGGAACGCCGGCCGTAGGCCTCTCCAAGCTCTCGGGTAAAACGCTCGACCACCGTATCCGTATCCCGTAACTCATGACGGCCTTCACCGGGGATGTAAAAGAGAAGATTGTCCGCATAACAGACGATCCGTTCCTCCAGGGTCTCTGGGACAAAATCCCGGTACGGAAGTCCCAGTGCCGTTGTTTCTTCCTTTGTGATGCCCACGCCCATATGCGTCTCGCCGATTCTGGCCGCGGCCTCGGGAAAGCCCTGCTTCCGGATGATTTCCCCGCTTTTGACCCCGTGCTCCACAACCCGTTCTGCCCGGCTCCGGCCCACATCATGGAGGATGGCGCCTAATGCCAGGACGTCTAATTCCACATGGGCCTCCTTGGGGAAAAGGCGGGCCAGAAACAGGGAGACATCGTGCACGATTCTTGCGTGCTCCATGATCCCGTCTTTCCACTCGGGTTTGTAGGCTTGGGCCGTTTTTTCCAATAGGCCCCATGCCCGTTTTATATTTTCGTCTTTTATGTTAGTCATCTTTATATTTCCTGTACGGTTTTTTACGAAGCTAATTTACCTAATGCAGGCCCGAATGTCAATGATAAGCCTTTTTTTGACAGAGCCCCCACTTATTGGTAATAATTGTTAATAAAAAGGGATAGAGTGATGTTCAATTTTATTCGGCAAACACTCATGAGTATGTTTCTCGCTGAATAAGAAAAGGCCCGTTGCTATACTCCATATGAGAGGGAAAACATGACAAAGGAAAATCAGGCGGACAAACAGGAATTTTCAAAAGGGCTCGAGGGCGTTATCTCCAATACCACGAAGATCGGTTATGTGGACGGACAGGGGGGCCGGCTGATCTACCGCGGCTACGATATCCGTGACCTGGCGGAACATGCCTCGTACGAGGAGACCGCCTATCTTTTGTTGTACGGGAAACTTCCGGACCTGAAGGAGCTGGCGGATTTTTCCGGGAAACTCGTCAGCTACAGGGACCTTCCCGCGGACGTCCTGGATAGAATCGTGGACCTGCCGTGCCCATGCCATCCCATGTCTCTTCTGCGCACCGGGATCTCCCTGCTCGAATGCATGACGGATACCTGCCACACCGCCGAAAACCTCGACAGCAAGCGGGAAGAGGGGATCAAACTCATCGCCCAGATGGCCACGCTCACCGCTGCCATTGCAAGGCTCCTGAAGCATCAATCCCCTGTCTCGCCGGACCACCATCTTTCCCACAGCGCTAACTTCCTATACATGCTCTCCGGCAAGAGGGCGGAGCCTCTCGCTGAACGGGTCATGGACGTCTCCCTGATCCTTCATGCCGACCATGGCATGAATGCCTCGACGTTTGCCTCCATGGTGGTCGCTTCCACCCTGAGCGACCTCTATTCCTCGATCACATCTGGGATCGCAACCCTCAAGGGCCCCCTGCACGGCGGCGCTAACGAGCGGGTGATCCAGATGCTCATGTCCTTGGGATCGGTCCAGGAGGCCGAGACTTACGTGGGACATGCCATTGCAAGCAAGGAAAAGATCATGGGGTTCGGCCATCGCGTCTACAAGACCTACGATCCCAGGGCGAAAATCCTGCAGGCATATGCCAGGGATGTTACGGAGATGACCGGAAACCGGCGCCTGTTTGAAATCGCAGAGGCTGTGGAAAAACGGGTCACCGAGGCCTATTCGCAGAAGGGGGTCTTTCCCAATGTGGATTTTTATTCCGGTCTGATCTACCATTCCCTTGGCATCGACAGGGGAATCTTCACCCCGATTTTTGCGGTCGGCCGGATCGCAGGCTGGGTGGCGAGGGTTATCGAATACCTGGAGGACAACCGCCTCTTCCGTCCCAGGGCCGTCTATGTGGGCCCCATTGACCTCCCTTATCTGCCCATGGAAAAGAGGAATTTCTCCTGAAAGCTGGCTTATCGGATGTTGAGGCCGGATTTCTCTGCATGGACTCCACCCTCCTGGTCGGGAAAAAACACTTGACTTCGTGACCGGGTTCTATAAAATATCCAGAATAGACGCGGGAATAACTCAGTGGTAGAGTGTCAGCTTCCCAAGCTGAAGGTCGCGGGTTCGAATCCC